>JBBIUW010000695.1:0-1519 GCA_037440045.1 Sphingobacteriaceae bacterium | reverse complement strand
GCTCTTCCGATCTAAATGCACAAATCAAACGTTTAGGTAAAGACATTAAAACAAGTTATAATAAGATTACCAATTTTGCGGCAGGTAAAAAATTATCTGAAAACATGAGTAATTTGATGAACAACAAGTTAAATGTAATTGTGTATAATTTTGTGGATATGTTAAGTCATGCTCGCACCGAATTAGAGATGATTAGAGAACTTGCAGATGACGAACCAGCATACAGAAGTTTAACCGTTTCATGGTTTGAGCATTCGCCTTTATTAGATATGATTAAGTTTATAGCTTCTAAAAATGCTAAATTAGTTATTACTACCGACCATGGTACAGTTCATGTAAAAGAGCCTACTAAAGTTGTAGGAGATAAGAGTGTAAATACTAATTTACGCTACAAGCAAGGTAGAGCTTTAGATTATAATGCAAAAGAAGTATTTGAAATTAAAAATCCAGCGGATGCTTTTTTACCTAAACAAAACGTAAGTACACGTTATATTTTTGCCAGAGAAGATAAGTTTTTTGCGTATCCCAATAATTTTAATCATTATGTTCAATACTATAAAAATACCTTTCAGCATGGAGGTGTAAGTTTAGAAGAAATGATTATTCCTTATGTGACTTTATCTGCAAAATAAAATTATTTGTCAGTTCGAGCGTAGTCGAGAACTAAACTTATTATTAGAAAGTTTCTTAACTACAATAGAAGGAGTATAAAAAAAGGCACTACTAAATTTAGTAGAGCCTTTTTTGGTTGGGGTAATTAATTAAAATTTATAGGTAAAGCCTATTGCTAATACTTGTTTAAATTGTACATCAGGACCAGTTGTTCCTTTTTGATCACCTGAAGTACGTAATACTTTGATATCATCGTCGTAAATTAACTGAGTGGCTAATGTAGCAGATATAAATTTATTTACTTTAAATGTTGTTAAAGTACTCCAGTTAACATCCACATTTTGTGGGTTATGAAGATAGTTAGAGAACAACTCTAATGCTGTTTGAAAAGTAATGTTTTCCATCACTTTAGTTTGGTATTGCATTTTTAAATACGCACCAAATTCTTCTCTGTGTTTTAAATAGTGTTGAGTAATAATTGTAGCATCATTTGCATCTCTAATTTCTTTTTGAACACCAAATGCACCAAATTTAGCCAAACTATCATCATTCACGAATGTAAATTTACCAGTAACAGGAGCAATAAATACAGAGAATTTATCATTTGGTTTGTAATCAAAACCAATAGCCGCTAATGCATAACCAGGAGCCATAAATTTTGAAATATATACCGAATCATTTGGATAATTATAACCATTCGTAAATTGAGTTCTAAAATCTGCTAAAGCAGTTGCATACCAATGGTGTTTTAATTCTCTTCCGTATTTTGAAGAAAATTGAATTTTATCATCATTCTTCCACCAAGATTTATTATCTCCTTGTTTAATAACTCCATAACCTAACTCTAAGTTATTATCCCAAGTAGATTTACCTTTTCTGTATTTTGCAAATACATTTACTAAACCAG
>JBBIUW010000694.1:0-1523 GCA_037440045.1 Sphingobacteriaceae bacterium | reverse complement strand
GTTACTGGCACCATTTTTTGGAAGTAGTTTATATGTATGGAGTTCTGTAATGGCGGTTACCTTAGGAGGTTTAGCTAGTGGCTATTTTTTTGGAGGAAAACTGAGTAAAAAAGTAGATAAGGAAAAAACTTTGCTTTTTGTGTTAATGGCTGCGGTGGGAGCTTTATGCTTTATGTCGTTTTTATCACCTTTATTTTTAATATTAGCATCTAGTTTATCTTTAATTCCAGCAGTTATTATTAGTGTGTTTTGTTTATTGTTTCCTACAATGCTATGTATGGGAGCTACATCTCCTATAATTATTTCGATGTTAACACACAGTATTCAAAGCTCTGGCGAAAATAGTGGGAGAGTATATGCTATTTCAACCGTTGGAGGAATTATAGCAACTTTTTTATGTGGTTTTTATTTAATCCCTCATTTTGGTGTGAGGGTTAGTGTAATTGTATTTGCTATTGCATTGGCTTTTGTCAGCATGTTTTTAATCATTAAAAAAAAAAGTAAAGTAAGTTTTCCTTTTTTTTTAATTTTTATTTCATTGGCTTTAGTTGGTTTTATAAATTCTAAAAACAATCGTTACTCCGTTTATTCTTCAGAAGGTATTTTAGGTAAATTAGAAATTAGAGACGAACCATCTGCAAATAATTCCTCTACAACAGTGAGAAAATTATTAATTAATAATACTATTCAAACTGAAATGAATTTAGAAACGCAAATATCTACTTCTGAATACGTGCATTTACTTGAGAAAAATATACCATATTATCCTTCAGGTAAAGTATTAATATTAGGTTTAGGCGGAGGCGTAGTTGCTAATATGTTTTACCAACATCATTATGGTGTAACGGCTGTAGAATTTGATGAACGAATAATTGAAATGTCTAAACGTTTTTTTTACTTAAAAGATTCTATTAAAACCATTTGTGCTGATGCTCGCTATTATATCAATCGTTGTGATGAAAAATACAATGTGATATTATTTGATGTTTTTAAAGCAGAAGAGCAGCCTTCGCATGTGATTACTAAAGAAAGTTTAGAGAAATTAAAAAACATGTTAGATACAAATGGAGTAGTTTTAATTAATACACATGGTTATTTAAAAGATAAAAAAGGATTAGGGACACAATGTTTATTGGCTACTTTAAAAAATGCAGGCTTTGATATCAAGATTTGTACTTTTAGTGAGAATGAAGATTTTAGAAATCTATTAATTGTTGCATCTCAAAAACCAATAGATGCAACTTTAAATAACGAATTATATCCAATCATCTATTCAGATTTAGAAACAATTAATACAGATAATAAACCAGTATTAGAATCGTTGAATGCGGATGCTAATCAATCTTGGCGAAGCCATTATCTGAAAAATTATATTATTTGGAATTACTGATTAAATACTCTATTCAATCTCTTTAGTAATAAAGTCATAATAATAAAAGCCAACATTAGTAAAGCAAAATTTAACCAAAAGAAGTTTGCTTTATTATCAAAATTATCCCAGTTTTTTGCAAGTACTCCACTTA
>JBBIUW010000693.1:0-1526 GCA_037440045.1 Sphingobacteriaceae bacterium | reverse complement strand
TATGGTATTATTAATGAGCCGCGATGCAAAACGAAATTTCTATTTCCTCACCTTTGTTGGATGTATCATTTTTGTTGGGCACTGGCTGGATGTTTATATGATGGTAATGCCTGGAACAGTTCACGGAAACCATTATTTAGGCTGGATGGAAATCGGAACAGCATTAGGTTTTCTTGGTTTAATCCTGTTTGTAATAAACCGCGCATTAACCAAAGCTCCATTAATGGTAAAAAATCATCCTTATATGGAAGAAACATTGCATCATCATTATTAATAAAAAAAAAGAATTTTTATAACATTATAAATTCAAGACTATGGTAACTATTTTAGTTTATATTGCATTCATCCTGATCATTGTTTCTATCGGCTATCTGATCAGGATTTATTTACTGGCAAAAAGCGCTAAAGTCAATAGAAATGCAGAAGTAATTGCTAAAGAAGAGTATAAAATTTCAAGAATTGTACTTGCTCTTTTTATTATTTTTATGATTTGTGCTATATGGGCATATTATGCATATAGAGATTAAAATTTTTCAACTGTAAATAAAAATAAGGCAGCGAATTTCGTTGCCTTTATTTTTTTATCCCATTATTTTTTTCCAACTCTTCCTTTTGCGGAAAATTCCATTTCTTTAATGCGAGATGCATTTTTTTTCATCAGAAGACGCATTTCTTCACTGAAGATCCATTTTTCTTTACCATGAGATATTCCTGCGCTTTGTTTAAAAGTAAATCACTGATAGTATTATTTTCGTAAATTCGTATGCTTCATTTATTCGAAAACATAAATAGTTAAGTATATGATAAAAGCAATAATTGTTGATGATGAGTTAGGCGCACGTGAATCATTGTCAAAAATGCTTGAAAAAAACTGCCCGCAGATACAGGTGCTTGCAAAAGCAGATTCAATGTTAAGCGCTTATGAGGCAATAATCAACCTGCATCCTGACCTTGTTTTCCTGGATATTGAAATGCCTAATGGCAATGCCTTCGACCTTTTGGAAAAATTTAAGGAAATAAATTTTGATATCATATTTATTACAGCGTATGATCATTATGCCATTAAAGCAATTAAGTTCAGTGCTATTGATTATATTTTAAAACCTATCGATCCGGAAGAACTAATTAATGCAGTACATCGTTTTCAGGAAAAATCAGGACAAAAGAATATTCTTGATAAACAGTTTAAAACGCTACTGTCTAATATAAAACCCGAAAACAAACTCAAAAGAGTCGGGATCCCTGATGGGGATGGATTGATTTTTATTAACCTTTCTGATATTATTCGCTGTGAATCGGATGGGAATTATACCTACTTTATTTTAACCTCGGGCAAAAAAATAGTAGCCTCACGCACCTTAGGGGAATATGAGCAACTATTTACAGATGATAACTTTTTCAGGATACACCGCTCTCATCTTATCAATCTGCAGCATGTAAAAAAATACCTCAAAGGGGAAGGTGGATACGTTATATTGTCTGATAATTCCCAAGTGGAGGTTTCGAGAAGAAATAAAAATGATTTT
>JBBIUW010000692.1:0-1526 GCA_037440045.1 Sphingobacteriaceae bacterium | reverse complement strand
ATTGGTGATAGAGGTGGTAAATTAAGTGGAGGACAAAGACAACGTATCAGTATTGCTAGAGCAATTTTAAAAAATCCTCCAATCCTAATTTTAGATGAAGCTACTAGTGCTTTAGATACTGAAAGCGAGCGTTTGGTGCAAGATGCATTAAATAATTTAATGAAAAACAGAACCAGTATTGTTATTGCTCACCGTTTAAGTACCATTATTAATGCCGACGAAATTTTTGTAATTAATAAAGGAGAGCTTGCTGAGCGTGGTTCTCATCAGGACTTAATTGCAAAAAACGGTATCTATAAAAAACTATTTGATATGCAAAATTTCAAATAAAAAATTATTTTACAAGTTTAATATCCCCTTTTAAAGCAATTAGTAAACGGTTCAAGAATCTTAAAATCATATAAATAAATCAGCTATTATATATGATGAGTTGATTAATTTATTTCACAATTTTCATCTCTACCCTACGATTTTGTTGCATCCCTTTTAAATCTGGTTTTCCATTAGGTAAAGTATTAGGAGCTATAGGAGCTGTCTCACCATAACCTTTGGCTACTAAATTTTGTTTTTTAATACCTTTTTTAATTAAGGCATTAACAACAGCTTGCGAACGTGCCTGAGATAATTTCATGTTAGTTGCATCATTTCCCTTACTATCGGTGTGTCCAGATACCTCAATCACTAACTCTGGGTACTCCTTCATTAATAATACCAACTTATCAATTTCAACTGATGATTCTTTACGTAAAGTTGCCTTATTAGAGTCAAAGAAAATGTTATTCAATACAATTTTAGATCCTATTTCTACTTTATCCAAAATCACATCTTTTTCCATTACGCCAAACTCAGCTACTTTAGGCACATTTATATTTTCTGAATGGAATAAATATCCCTTGGCTTCGTATGAGATATTATAATTTTGTCCACGGTTCACAATAAAATAATACGATCCTGAATCAATAGTTGTGTAAAATGTTTCTATTAAATCCCCAGTTGTATTATCTTTTAAAGTAATACTTGCTCCTGGTATCGATTTGCCTTCTTTGTTTCTAACAATCCCCTTCACTGCCATTGTACCCAATGTTTTACTTTCCAAATTAATCATCTGTAAAATAAACTCTTTTTCAATTTCTTGATAAGAGGAGTTTGGAGGAATAACTAATGAAATAGATATAGGCTGATACCCATCTGCTTCAAAATTTACTGAATATGTTTTTCCTTTAATTCCTGGTGCTAAAATCATTACATACTTACCAGTTTTTTCGTTTGGCTTAATGTCTTGAACCACAATCCCTTCTTCGTCCATAACAGTAATTCGAGTATTTGAAGGAGTTTTGTTCGTACCATTAAAAGTTAAAGAACCTTTTAATAATGTCAAAGGCTCTGCAATCGATCTGTCAAAATCTATTCTATAAATATCTTTTTCTCCTAACCCATGTTTTCTAACTGATGATACATAACCTCTTTTTCCATCTGCCGATTGTACATAAAAGATATCATCATCTGGAGTATTAATAGGCGCTCTT
>JBBIUW010000691.1:0-1531 GCA_037440045.1 Sphingobacteriaceae bacterium | reverse complement strand
CGTTTAACGGGGCCATCTATGAGTCCGTTTAATGCTTGGGTGCTGAGTAAAAGCTTAGAAACTTTGGCCTTACGAATGGATAGACATTGTGATAATGCCTTATTTGTAGCTCAAAAATTAGAAGGGCATTCTAAGCTCGAAAATGTATCCTATCCATTTTTAGAATCTCATCCTCATTACCACATTGCAAAAAAGCAAATGAAAGCAGGAGGAGGTATTATTACCATAACCCTAAAAGGCGGTTACAATTCCGCAAAAATATTTTTAGATTCATTAAAAATGATAAAAATATCTCCTAACTTAGGGGATGCTAGAAGTATTGTCACTCACCCTGCTTCATCTACTCACTGTAAATTAAGTGAAGCAGAACGATTAAGTGTCGGAATCACTCCGGGATTAATAAGAGTGTCAATAGGTTTAGAAAACAAAGAAGATATTTTAAAAGATATTTTACAAGCATTGGAATTATAAAATGAAAAGCGCACTAAATTACCTTGATGAACTTGAATCGGAAGCTATATATATTCTGAGAGAGGTAGCTGGTCAGTTTGAAAGACCTGCTTTGTTATTTAGTGGCGGAAAAGATAGCATTTGTCTGGTTCATTTAGCGTTAAAAGCATTTCGTCCAGGTAAGTTTCCATTTCCTTTAGTGCATATTGATACAGGACATAATTTTCCTGAAACATTAATCTATCGTGATGAGTTAGTAAGAACAATTAATGAAACATTAATTGTTCGTCATGTATTTGATACGATTCAAAAGAAAAAATTACAAGATGGGAAAGGTAAGTTTCCTACCCGCAATCCTTTGCAAACTTATACCTTATTAGATACGATTGAAGAGTTTGAATTTGATGCATGTATAGGAGGTGCGCGAAGAGATGAGGAAAAAGCAAGAGCCAAAGAACGTGTTTTTTCTGTGCGTGATGAATTTGGGCAGTGGGATCCTAAAATGCAACGTCCCGAATTATGGAACATTTATAACGGAAAAATCAATAAAGGCGAAAATGTTCGCGTTTTCCCAATTAGTAATTGGACCGAACTAGATGTATGGAACTACATAAAACGAGAAAACATTAATTTACCTTCTATTTATTTTACTCACGAACGAGAATGTATTTTAACAGATAATGGTCAGTTAATGAATACAAATGAGTTTGTTAAAACTGACGAGAAAGATATTATTGTTAAAAAGAAAGTGCGTTATCGTACCGTTGGAGATATGACATGTACTGCTGCCATAGAAAGCGAAGCTTATACGGTAGACGATATTATAGAAGAAATAACTCATACTAAAATTAGCGAAAGAGGGGCTACTCGTATGGATGATAGAATTAGTGAGGCAGCTATGGAAGACAGAAAGAAAGGAGGGTATTTTTAATTATGCAGCTTTTGAGATTTTTTACAGCAGGAAATGTTGATGATGGTAAAAGCACGCTCATTGGTAGGTTGTTGTTTGATAGCAAAGCGATATCTACAGATATTATAGAAACACTTACCAAGCAAAGTAAAGTTAAAGGAGTAGATACAG
>JBBIUW010000690.1:0-1534 GCA_037440045.1 Sphingobacteriaceae bacterium | reverse complement strand
TTAAGTTTGGTTAAAATAAAAAAGCCGTTTCGAATTTCGAAACGGCTTTTTGAATAATTAAGCAACAAAATTATTTTTGCTCAAATTTTTTGTATTCAGCAGGGATAGACACTTTTGAAGCATCAATGCTTGATTTATTTAACTTTGTAACTTCTAATTTAGTTACTGTTTCGCCAGTAGAAATAAGTTTTTCTTCAGACATCATTGGCATAGATCCTTTAGGTAAATCTTTAATTTGATTAAAGTAAATACTTTGTTTGTCTTTTCTATTCCATATTTTTACCATTGGAGAGAAAAAGTCATATTTACCAGTAACAATCCAGTAAGTAATAACCGTATTCTCTTCAGTATTTTTTACAATGTATTCAGTACATTTTTGACCTTGAATCATTTTTGTATTTGTTCCTTTTGTAGAAACACAAGTGCCTTTAATCATTGGGGCAGTTTCGCTTTTGTGTTCGCTCCAAACTTTACGGCCTGGGTTTAATGATTTAATCTCGTTAGATGCTAAATCGAAAATAAAACAACCTTCCACTTTTCCTGATCTTTTTCCAATTTGGTCTAATTTTACAGTGTTTCCCTTTACATAGTAAACGTTATTCGTTGTGTCTTTCCCTGTTGCCATTTTAAATTCAATGCTTCCTTCGTAAGATTGAGCAATAGCCATAACGGATAATGAAAGACTAGCTAATAATAATTTAATTTTATTCATTCTGATTTGAGGTTTAAATTTTACACTAAAATAATATAAATTTGGTTATAAATAAAAATTATGCCAAATAATACACAAAAAGGAATTGAAGGAGAAGAAATTGCCTCTGCTTTACTCTTAAAAAAAGGCTACGAAATTCTTGAAAAAAACTGGAGGCACCAACATCTTGAAATTGACATTATATGCTGTATTAATAATACTTTGGTGATAGTAGAAGTAAAACTAAGAGCCAATAATTTGTTTGGAAATCCAGAGGATTTTGTCACTAAATCAAAGCAGAAAAAACTCATTAAAGCAGCTGATTTTTACATAAGAGAAAATAACATAAATTGGGAAACGCGATTTGATATTATTTCCATTATACAAAATCCAAACGAATTAAACGTGGAGCATATTGAAGGGGCATTTTATCCTACGCTATAAATTTCCAGCTTTGTGTGTTATGTTTAAACCGCCTAGGGTTAATGCATAACTTGATTTTTCGTTATTTTCTTGTTCATTTCCATCTACAGCTTTTACACCTGCTTTGTTTAAATTCTTTAAAACTTTAGTAGCCGCAGCCCACAATCCTTTTTTCTTTACATTAATAGCAGGTGTTTCATCATCTGTTTCGGTAATAAGCTGAACAACGTTATTGTTTTGTTTTTTAACAGTTGTAGGTATGCTTGAGGCAACCAGTGTTTCGTTTTGTTGATTCGAAACTTCTTTTGTACTTAATGACATAAAAAACTCCTTATTAAAAATGACTTACATAAGCTATTGTTAGAACATATTTAAAAATATTTTTCACCTAAAAACTTGAAAGTTTGGGAAATAAAGTCA
>JBBIUW010000689.1:0-1538 GCA_037440045.1 Sphingobacteriaceae bacterium | reverse complement strand
AATGCAACACCAATGATTTTACCCAACATCAACTGAAATTGTTTTACAGAAGATACAATCACTTCTACAATACGATTCGTTTTTTCTTCAATTACTCCGCGCATAACTTGCGAACCATACAAGAAAATCATAAAGTAAATAACAACACCAAAAAACATTCCTATACCCATATTTAATTCGGTATTGGTTTTTTCGTCCATCCCATCTTCTTTAACCTTAAGTGTTACTAGTTCTACAGGTCGTCGAGCTTTATCTATTTTAGAAACATCAATACTATCTCCTTGCAATCTAAAATCAAACAATATATTTTCCATCGTATTGGTAATATACTGTTGCACATTAATGCCAGGCTGCTTAACATAATATAGCAATGGTGTAGCCTTTTGGGCATTAATAGTTTCGATATCAATCTCCATCACTAAATCAAAAGGTCCATCTTTGAGTTTGGCTTTTGCCGATTCAATAGTACCTGTACCATACGTAAATTTAATTTCTTTAGTATTTGGAATTCTATCTACAAATAAGCCACTATGATCTAATACAAAAATTTGATGATCTGTTTTATCTCGCATAGCCAACCAAATAGGAACAATCATCACACCTGCCATTAATAATGGACCAAGGATTGTCATCACTAAAAACGATTTTTTCTTTACTCTCGAAAAATATTCTCGTTGTATAATTAAAAATAATTTATTCATTTTATAAAACTGGATGAATGTTAAACTGATTATTCTGTGTAAGCACTTTGAGTATTTAAAGTTGTTTTATTTTCTACAACCGAAATAAAAATATCGTTCATAGATGGAACAATTTCTTGAAACGAAAGGATTTCAGCAGTACTTAATACGGCTTGTAATAAATCATTAGGTTTATTTTGGCGTAGTAACTTAACGGTTACTGAATGAACATCGTCATCTGATTTTTTATCCAACAATTCGGCTCCAGCCCACAATGCATTTGTAAAACCCATTAAATTACCTTTAAATGATATATGATAGGTATTACTTTTATATTGCTTTCGAATATCTTTTACTGAGCCATCCAATAGTTTTTCGGCCTTGTTAATTAAAGCAATGTTATCACACAATTCTTCCACACTTCCCATGTTATGCGTAGAAAAAATAATAGTAGCACCTTTATCTCTTAACTCTAAAATTTCGTTTTTAATAAGTTGAGCATTAATAGGATCAAATCCACTAAAAGGTTCATCTAATATTAATAATCTAGGTTCATGCAATACAGTAACAATAAACTGTATTTTTTGCTGCATCCCTTTACTTAATTCTTCAATATCATTTTTGAAGATGCACCGATTGACCAGGCTGTGGAAGGTGTCATCAACGGAATTTATTTTAACCAGGGGCATGTTTGTTGCGCCGGTTCAAGATTGTATGTGCAGGAATCTGTAGCTAAACAGGTTATTAAAAAACTTCGTGACCGCATCGAATCATTGATCGTAGGCGACCCGTTGGATAAGAATACTGATATCGGAGCTATCAATTCGAAATCACAATTAGCCACCATTCATAAGTATT
>JBBIUW010000688.1:0-1541 GCA_037440045.1 Sphingobacteriaceae bacterium | reverse complement strand
TTTTACCTCCTTCTAATGTTTTAATTTCTGGAGTTGTTCCTAAATTACCAATTAACTGTACGCGATTTCTTAATGTGTTCATGTCTTTTCTTTTTTAAAATTATTATACTTTCTATATCCCGATCGCTATCGGGATTATTTTTGTCGTATTTGATTTTATGAAGCGCTTCATCATTTTCGACAGCACAAAGGTAAAGGCAGCTTAAAAAAACAGTCGGTTATTAGTCGTTTAAATTCGGATTTAATCATTTGTAATCGTTTGTTGTCGATTTGTAAAAGGTTTTAGAAATATCTAATTATCTACCATTCAGTTTTGTAATGCTATTTTCACTCATTAAAAGATAAGTTTCACCAATTAACATGTTTTTGTTAAATATTTAACTTTTTGGGGCTAATAGCTTATTTTGTACTATAAATAGGGCAATAGCCAAGATGATTTTGTTGTTTTTTTGTAGGAGATGTGTTAATTTAACATCTACTTTAATAATTTCTTACATATTTGGTTGATTTGTAAGATTTTCCGTATTAAATTTATTATAATTTAACTATTACATTACATTATGAAAATTAAAGTATTGATATTTTGTTTGTCTTTTTTGATTTCCAGTAAAGTTATTAAGGCTCAAAGCTCTGTAGATACCTTGCAGGTAATTATTGGTGATAAATCCAATCCTTCTGCTTCAGCCAATTTTATTAAACAAAAAATTGCTCATATGCCTGGTGCAGTGTATATGGGATTTTGTTCTAATCATTCGTTATATTTAGTAAAAGCTGAAGTGAAAACGTATTCCACAAAAAATGATTTTTTTGATGCTTTGGTAGCTGCCACAAATTCCTCCGATTTATTATTAAAGGTAGGTGATTTTAAGGATGTTATTGACGCATGCGCGTTTGATGGAATAGCTGAAACAGAACAAATTAAAAAATCAATTGAAAAATAAATTAATATGAAAAAAATTTATTTATACATCTTATTTACCATGTTGTTGGGCAACACTTTTGCACAAAGTGTTTCTAGTAATTATACATATTCTAACGCAGCTACAGCTACATTTACAGCTATTACAGGAACAACGGTTCATGCAGCCAGTGTAGATGATGCGCTTTCGGCATCTATCGCGTTGCCGTTTACATTTCAGTATGGTTGTGCTAATCAAAGCAATATTAAAATTTCATCTAATGGATGGATGACATTTAATACTGCATTAACAGCATCAGGAATTACTAATGATTTAGATAATGCCACTAACGGTTATGCAAATCCTCTAATAGTTGCTCCCTTATGGGATGATAATCAAGTTTGGACTAATGGAGCTGTTAGTTATACAACCACTGGGACTGCTCCAAATAGAATATTTAAGGTACAATGGTTAAATATGGAATGGGATTTTTTTGCAAGCGGTGCTGTTATGTCATTTCAAGCGTGGTTGTATGAAACCACCAATGTAATTGAATTTAGATATAGGAGAGATGGAACAAACGTTTCTGCTGGTGGCGCTTCTATTGGTTTAATGGGCGCTACTACTGGTGATTTTATTTCC
>JBBIUW010000687.1:0-1543 GCA_037440045.1 Sphingobacteriaceae bacterium | reverse complement strand
CTATACTTTAGTTGCAAAAAGAAACGGATTTTCTTACAACAAAATTTCAATCACCCTTTTGCGTGACACATTAGGAAATTACATAGAAGCCAAAGTAAAAGCAAACTTAAAACAAATAACAGTTGATGGATATGTATTATCACGGGTAAAAATTGATTCCGCTACTATTAAAGAATCAGGATTGGCCAATATACCCGTTTCATTGTTGGATTCAACCAAAACAATTAAAAAAGTTAACACATTAAACGATGGCCATTTTGATTTTAAACAGAAATTAGAGCCAAACAAAGTTTATATCATCAGAGCGAGATTGAATGAAGAACCGGAAGAAGACAAGAATGCTGTTATTTATTGCAAAGGTACTGTTACTCATAAAGACACCCCTGTTCAGGGTGCCACGGTAGAACTATTTGAAAATGGGAAAATAGCAGACCACATTCCTACCAATAAAGACGGAGCATTCATTTTCGAATTATCTTCCAATAAAAGCTACACTTTGACAGCCTTTAAGGCCGGTTATGATACAAATTCAACTTCATTCAGCACTTCAAAACCAGACATAAAAAAAGGTATTTCCAAAGTACTGACACTTGACTCCATCGTGAATAAGAAAACAGAAATGATTGAAATGATAAATTATAAGGGGGTTATCAAAGATTCAAGCGGCAATACCTTTAGAGATGTACAAATTACTTTATTAAACAATGATAAAATTGTGGCAGAAACAAAAACGGATGCTAACGGTGGATTTAATTTTCAGTTACAGCCTAATAAAGAATATATTATTTCATCGACCACTAAAGGATACTTAGAAAAGAACATTAACATTTCCACCATAAACAATACGAAACCTGCTATTTCTAATGAGATTAAACTTGAGCCTATTAAAGTTAATTCAGTAATGGTATGGGAAAATATTTTATTTGTGACCGGTAAAGCAGAAGTTGAACCCGGTTCATTACCTATATTGGATAAATTACTTAAGTTTATGGAAATGAACCCTAATGTTTCAATTGAACTAAGTGCTCATACGGATACAAGAGGAGATGCTACCACTAACTTAAAATTATCGCAGGCAAGGGCTCAATTTGCAAAAAATTACCTGACTATGGAAGATATTAGTCCTGACAGAATCATAGCTATAGGTTATGGAGAAAGTAAACCCATAATTCCTAATGAAAAGACGGAAAAAGATTTTCAAACAAATCGTAGAATAGAAATACGTATAATAAAACAATAAATAACTTTGTAATAAAATTATCCTGGTATAAAAAATGAAAACAATAAAAACAACTGCAAGTTTTTTGGTCATAATTGCAATTGCACTATTAACAACATCATTGAGTTCACAACCCGATTGTGGTTCTGATGCTTTTATAGATAAATGCGCACCTGCACTCGGGGATTATACGTTTATTAAAACTTTCAATGTTGATATTAATAAATCGAGTGAAAAAAAGACGGAATTCTCCTATGTATTTAGCAAAGGTTCAAATTACAGGATCGTAATTTGTGACCAGAACCCCGATGGAAACAAAATGAT
>JBBIUW010000686.1:0-1543 GCA_037440045.1 Sphingobacteriaceae bacterium | reverse complement strand
ATCTAAATCTGATGTCAATCTATTGTATCCATTTAAAATAGATGCAAAACCACCAACCATAATGTATTTTAACTTGTTTTTTTCAAAAACTCGCCACAATTCAATTAATTCATCATCTAAAATATCCATGATTATTTTTGAGTAGTATGAGAAATAATTTTGGCTTTAGATAACATTTTGGAAATTTTCATCAAACGAATAAAGTCCTTATATCGTTTTACATATACTTCATTAGGTGTTGTATCTTTTTTGGCCTCAGAATTCATAGCCAAATTTACTATTTTATTAGAGATTTTAAAACCTCTAAATACTTAACTTTATTAGCATTTACCGAGTAGTTTTTAACCACCGTTTCTCGCCCTATTTGTCCCATTTTATGACGTAAATCGCTACTTTCTATCAATTTAGAAAGGTAATTGACCCATTCTTGTTGGCTTGTAGCTAAAAATCCATTTTTGCCATGTTCAATAATTTCAGAGTTTACACCAACATGACTCATAATAGTTGCTACACCACAAGCCATGTATGATAATCCTTTTAATCCACATTTTCCTTTTACCCATTCATCATCTGGTAATGGCATAATGCCAATATCAAAACTGTTTAAATCATCCACTTCAGTTTTTGTGCTCCAGTTTTTACTAATAACATTAATTTCAGGATGCTTATAAGAACCTTGTCCGATAACATGTATTTCGATTTGATTTGGATACTTGTTTTGAATTTCTTTCAAGGCAGGAATTGCCATTTCAAAATGTTTGATGGTGCTAATGCTGCCACTCCAGCCAATCACAATCTTTTCTTTATTTCTTAATTCAGGTTTTGGGATATGAAAATCTGTATCAATGGTTGTTGGAATGACAACAGTGTTTTGATTAAACTGTTTGGCATAGTTTGCTAAAAAAGAGTTACCAGCTATTACACGATGAGCGTGAGCAATATTGATTTTTGTTTTATCGGGATTTTTTAAAAATTCAAACTTTTTATTTTCTGGTGATGTGTCTAATAACCAAATACTGTCATCAAAATCAAATACTACTTTGTTGTTTTTGAAGAATTGTTTTTCAAAAAAGGATGAACCTAAAAGTAAAGCTTCACGTTGAATAAAAATTATATCAAAATTTTTAGCCCTTCTTAAATCTTTAAATCGTATAAAAAAAGATTTTAAAATAATGATAGCCTTTTTGAAATAATTTCCAGGATGATAAAATATTTTATCATCTTTCTCTGTAATAATTTCAGATATTTCCCAGTCAAACCCTTCTGACTTGAAGTAATTTAAGTACTGTTCGAATCTGTATCTCTGGCTGGGAGAACGATTTAAACGATGATCGGCTATGATGAGAACTGAAGGCAAAATATTATTGAATAACTAGTTTCTTAACTATGTTCTCTTTGTTTGAATATAGTTTTATTAAATATGTGCCTTGGCTTAATTGCAATTGATCAATATTTATTTCTAATGTATTAATTCCATTAAAAATATGTAATTCTTTTCCTTCTATCAACTTCCCTTGAGTATCATATAGTTCATAATTCAGTT
>JBBIUW010000685.1:0-1546 GCA_037440045.1 Sphingobacteriaceae bacterium | reverse complement strand
AATCATGAAAACAGGAGAAAAACTTTACACGCAGCATGCTGACCATACAGAATGGATGAATAAATTAAATTTTTATTCAGATGAAATCACTTTAATGAAAGGTCGTTTAGGTGAAATAGCAACTAAAAACAGTCATCAGGAAGTTTTATCACAAGTAGAACATTTTCAAAATCAACTAATCGTTCAAAAAAATAATATTGATGAATTAGCTCATGAAATTAAAGCTGATGAAAATAAACTAGAAAAAGAAGTAAATAAAAATCCAATTGCCGTAGATCACAGAGAAATGTCATCCCACTCTGAAGAAAAAGAAGCTATTGAAGCATTTGAAAAAAACTTTAATGAATTAAGAACCGAGTTTAAGCTATTTGTAGCAAAATGGTTATAATAAATGACCTACTCTCTTAGATTAAAGTTAATCTAATCAACAAAAAAGAGGTTTGAATTATCAAACCTCTTTTTTTATAAACTATTTAAATTTGAACAGCTTTGTAACCTGCTTTTAAAAGCAAAGGAGGTATTTGACTTGGCTCTAACTTTTCAGTTTCAATCGTTAATATTTTATCAGGTGAATTTAAATCAACCTCCCATTTTAAAATATCTTTTTCTCCATTCAAAAACTTTTCTACTTTACTTACACATCCACTACAACTCATGGTAGTTTTAAATTTATATGTACTCATAACTATATTTTTTTAAACTTTAATAATAAACTATTTGTCACAACAGACACACTGCTTAATGCCATAGCTCCACCTGCAATCATTGGATTTAACAAAAATCCGTTGACAGGAAATAAAACACCTGCTGCCAAAGGAATACCAATAACATTATATATAAATGCCCAAAATAAATTTTGGCGAACTTTAGAAACAGTAGCCTTTGATAATTGAATTGCTTTTAATAACATCATTAAATCGGAAGACATGATGGTAACTTTAGCCACATCCATTGCTATATCAGAACCTTTAGCCATGGCAAAACTCACATCAGCTTGAGCTAACGCATTACTGTCATTGATTCCATCTCCTACCATTGCTACCACTTTTCCTTTAGCTTGCAATTCTTTAACAAAGGCAGCTTTATCTTGGGGCATAACAGATGATTTATAAAAGTTTATCCTTGTTTTTTCGGCCACATTTTTTGCAGTAGCTTCAGAATCTCCAGTTAGCATATATACATCGATACCCATTTCCTGAATACCTTTAATTGCTTGTACGGATGTCTCTTTAATTTTATCTGCAATAGCAATAACTGCTAAAATTTCTTTTTGATTTGAAAATGCAAATACGGTATATGCTTGTTGAGAATAATTATTTAGTTCTTCTTGCAAATCTTCATTCAATAATACTTTCATATCATTCATAAACGATATACTACCAATGTAATATATAGCTCCATCAACAGTTGCCTTAACACCTTTGCCTGAAATATTTTCAAATTTCTCAACCGTAATGGATTGATTTAAATTTAAATAGTCACAAACAGATTGCGCTAACGGATGCTCACTTTTTGATTCGATAGAAAATAAAATTTGTTCTAATTG
>JBBIUW010000684.1:0-1547 GCA_037440045.1 Sphingobacteriaceae bacterium | reverse complement strand
AATCTTTATCCTCGCAATGATATATATCTACAAACTGTTGTGGATTTCTATCTGCTAAAGGAAACCAAGAACTTTGAATCTGAATCATTAAGCGATGTCCCTTTTTAAATGTATGTGCTACATCTGGTAATTCAAATTTTACTGTTGTTACTTTATTTGGTTCAAATGCTTCTGGTTTCTCAAAACTGTTTCTAAAACGTCCGCGCATAATTTCACCACGCACAAGCATTTCATAACCATCCATTAAATAATCATTATCCTTATTAGAAGAATAAACTAAAGTATCATATACAAAGCCGTCTGGAAATACATCGATCACTTTCACAACAAAATCAGCATCAGTTGTTGAAATAGAAACTTTTAAATCGGCAGTTATAGTTCCTGCTAATGTTAAATCATTTTCTAAAACATCTGTTTTAAATGTAATTACATCTGTTCTTCTACTAGCAAAACGTTGGTCATCGGTCATATATTCTCTTGTTCTTCCATCTAACACATCTTCTGTAAATGGAACCGGTTTTGCAGGGTCACTAACATAACTAGTAAAACTATTTTGTAAATTAGATTTATTGAAAGATAATGATGCATGATCATTAAAATAGATAGACGTAGGAACTATTTCTTTTGGAGGCCAAGCTGCTAAACTTCTCCACTTATTTTCTCCAGTAAAAAATATAGAGGCCTCTGAAAGTTTATCTAAATTACCAATACCTTTTAAATGATAATTAAAAAAAGGTATTTCAATGTTATTTTGAAAATACTCTGATGTTTTACTTCCAAAACGTACATTACCTAAAAAGCTTCCATCTCCCTTACTCCATCCTCCATGAAACCAAGGCCCCATTACTATTTTATTGTTTGTTGCTGGGCTTTGCTTTTCAATAGCTTCATAAAGTCTCCAAGCACCATAACAATCCTCTGCATCAAATAATCCTCCTACTATTAACATTGCAGGTTTTACATTTTTACAACAAACTCGAGCATCGCGAGCTTTCCACCATTGATCATAATTAGGATGATTCATTAAATCATTCCAAAACAATATACTATCTCCCATCAACTTTGAGAAATTTTTTAATGCTCCTACTTCTAAATAATATTTATAAATATCATTTGTGTAGTGTTTAAATTCTTTTGGTCCTATTGTTGTTGGTTTAGGTCGTGGTTGGCCAAAACCAGAGTAAAAATTAAAAGCATCGCATAACATAAAAACCCCATTATGATGAAAATCATCTCCCATAAACCATTCTGTAACTGGTGCTTGAGGACTAACTGCTTTAATAGCAGGATGACCACTTAATGCAGCCATCGTTGAATAAAATCCTGGATAAGAAGTTCCAAATACACCAACATTTCTATTATTATTGGGGATATTTTTTATTAGCCAATCAACAGCATCGTAGGTGTCACTTGCTTCATCAATATCATTTTTAGTTTTTTTATTAGCATTAAATGGACGTACATCCATAAAAGTTCCTTCACTCATCCAGCGGCCTCTCACGTCTTGAAAAACTAGGATATAACCTTCTTTTAAATATTCTCTCCAA
>JBBIUW010000683.1:0-1549 GCA_037440045.1 Sphingobacteriaceae bacterium | reverse complement strand
AACAAAAAAAGGTGATTCGATTGAATCACCTTTTTTTATGGATTTAAACTTATTTAATTTATCGCTTTACCATTAAAATTAACCATAATTAATTCTTCTAATGTAAATCGTTTACCATCAATAAATGCTACTAACCAAGCATCTTTTTGTCCTTTAGCCATAATTTTTTGACGAGCCGCTTCTGCTTCTTTTAAGGTTGAAAAATTCAACTGAGTGAATCGAGTAATACCATCAGGATAATTTACAATTTCAGGTGCTCCAAATTGCTTTAAATGGTCATATTTATAGTTTTCAGGGTTACGGTATGCCGCTATTTGAACTTTAAAAACCAATCCTTCCGCACACATATTTCCTCCCATCGATAATAATTTTTTATAAATCGCTTCATCATTTAATGATTTTCCTTTAATTTCAGAGAAATCTGGAATAGGAGAACCATTACATGGTGTTACTGTTGTTTTTACAGGATCTGTAGAAACAACTTTAGTATCAGTTGGATTGTTCACCTTAGTGTTAGCATCTGTTACATTACTAACTTTTGCATCATTTTTAAAACTATCTGTAGATACTGGTTTATTTAATAAACTATCTAAAATAGATTTAACAGATACTTGATTTTTTTTATTTTCAAACTCAGGAGTGTACAGATAAAAATCTTTCTTTATCTCAACAAATTTCTGAAGTTTCTCAACATCAATTTCTTCTTCAATAGGATCCATTCCTTGTACAGAAATTTTTATTTTATAACCACTTCCTGGAGAAATTGCCATTAAATATTTACCTGTTTTTGAATTTGCATAATAAGGGCCTATCATTTCATTAGATTCTTTTTTCACAACCTCAATTTTTGCCTCTGTAGGTCTATCATCCACATAAACACTTCCCTTTAATAATGCCAAAACTGGTTTTTCTCCTAATATACCCGGAGTAACCATGTAAATATCTTGTTGTCCTTTACCACCAGCACCTCCTCTATTCGAAGAAAAATATCCAACATCTCCTTTTGCATTAATTACATAATATCTATCATCTTCAGTAGTATTTAAAGGAATCCCCATACTTAATGGCTCTATCCAGCCATTATCTTTTTTAATAGAATACATAATATCGTATCCTCCTATACTTTTATGACCTTCTGAACTAAAGAATAAAGTAATTCCATCAGGATGTATAAAGGGAGCATCTTCATTATATTTAGTGTTAATTTCTGGGCCTAAATTAACTGCTGGCCCCCACTCTCCATTTACTTTTTCAGATATATATAAATCTCTGCCTCCTAACCCACCTGGTCTTTCTGACGCAAAATACAAGTATCTTCCATCTGCAGTAATTGAACAGCTTCCTTCCCAGTACTCTGAATTAATATTTGAATTCAACTTCTCTGGTTTACTCCACTCAGTTCCTGTATAAGAACTTGAATATAAATCACCAGGATTTTTAACATCACTCACAAAGGTAAAAAGTATTTGACCATCAGGCGATAATGCCACAGCAGCGTCATTTCCGTTTGAATTAAGAGAAGTAATTCCTACTGGCGTTCCCCAAATAG
>JBBIUW010000682.1:0-1555 GCA_037440045.1 Sphingobacteriaceae bacterium | reverse complement strand
TCTCATGAATTACCTAAAGAAAAATCAGTATCGATTATAAAAGTGGAAAGCGCAGAAGAAATGTTTAAAGCTTGCGAAACCACTTTTTCAAATGTAGATATCGCTGTTTTATCAGCCGCAGTGGCCGATTATAAACCTAAAACAATTGCTGGTTCGAAAATAAAAAAACAGGATGCTGAGTTTTCAATTGAACTAATTAAAACAACAGACATTTTAGAAACGTTAGGAAAACAGAAAAAACACCAGCTTTTAGTAGGTTTTGCTTTAGAAACAAACAATATAGTAGAATATGCCAAAGCAAAAATAGCTAAGAAAAATTTAGACTTTATTGTTGCAAATTCTGCTAGTGAAAAAGGAACTGGATTTGGTGTTGATACTAACCAAATAACTATTATTGATAAACACAATAAAATGTATAATTTTGAGTTGAAAAGCAAGCAGGAAGTAGCGAAAGATATTGTGAATTTTGCCATTAATTTTAATAAACATGTTTAAGTATTTATATATATTTCTATTTTTAGTGATTACCAATTTATCTTTTTCTCAAGAGTTAAATTGTCAAGTCAGTGTAGTTTCTCCACAAATTCAAGGAACTACTGAAAAACAAATTTTTGATCAATTACAAAAAGCCATCTTTGAGTTTATGAATAACACAAAATGGACTAAAGATAATTTTACTACTCCTGAAAGAATTGATTGTTCTATTTTAATTAATGTGACTCAAAAACTTGGAACTGATGAATATAGAGCTACAATTCAAGTTCAAAGTAGAAGACCGATTTATAAAAGCTCTTACTTCTCTCCTACTGTTAATTACATTGATGAAAATTTTGTTTTTAAATTTCAACAGTTCCAACAAATCGAATTTAATTTAAATACATTTTCTAATAACTTAACATCAGTATTAGCATTTTATGCTTATGTATTTATTGCTAATGATTACGACACTTTCTCTAATCTTGGAGGAACAGAATACTGGCAAAAAGCACAAATTATCGTTTCAAATGCCCAAGGAGCTTCAGAAACTGGTTGGAAATCGTTTGAGAGCAATAAGAATAGATACTGGATTACTGAGAATGCCTTACAACCTGTTTTTCAACCTATCAGAGAGTGTATGTATAAATACCATCGTTTAGGCTTGGATATTATGAATGAAAAGGCTGATGAAGGACGAAAAGAAATTTTAAAATCTATGGATTTACTATTGGGTGTATATAAAAATCGTCCTGCTTCTTTTGCAATGGAATTATTTTTTAATGCAAAAGTGGATGAATTAGTCAATATATTTTCAAAAGGATTTTCTGAAGAAAAAGCTAAAGCTGTAGAAACACTTACGACAGTTGACCCTGCTAATTCCAACAAATACTTCAAAATACAGGGTAACTAATTTTTAACAATAAAATCATATTAATTGATTTGAGATATTAATAGATTTATTAGTTTTGCCATCTTATAATTCAAAAAACATGAAGAAATTTTTATATTCTTTTTCATTACTATCGTTAGTGGTATCAGGGTTAGCTCAAGATGTTACAAAAGATGATGCAGCTAAAGT
>JBBIUW010000681.1:0-1565 GCA_037440045.1 Sphingobacteriaceae bacterium | reverse complement strand
GGAGGAGTTGGAGAAGGAGCTTTTTTGAAAACATCAATTAATACTGGTGTACGAACAGAAGTGGCTACAGCAGAGGTCTCAACAGTAGTTAAAGTTGAAACAAATTTAAATGCTGTTGTACAAGAAACTAATGCGGCATTAAAAGCGACTGGTCAAAGGCCCGCTGCAGTTATAGCCGCAGAAGATGTAAATGGATATATAAGTGTTGCAAAAACAGGGCCATTAAATAGTACCGTAGAAGTTGCCCCTCAATTAAAGGAGGTTGTTAATTCAATGGGTGGAATTGGTGCAAAGGTTGGCAAGAATACTGTTGGAGCTTGTTGTGAATTTAAAGTTGGAAACCCAATTTTAAATGCAAACCCTAGTATGAAACCAACTGATATTAAATTTTCAAATGCTCTCCGACCAGGTGACGGAAGTATTGTTCCACCATGTGCAACTTGCCAAAAGATGTTTGGTTTGGAATTGAAGCAATAAAAATGTATAATATAACTCATGGATATTGATAATATTGTTCGAACTCTTTTTTTCAAAATTATATTTGACAACGAAAAGTTGGAAGATAAAGACCTAGTTGAATTTTTAATAAAACAAGGCATTACAAAAGAAGAAAGTGTGTATATAACTTTATTTACTCCTATTATCTTGGGGAGAATTATTTGTGAAGACTTAAATGTAAAATTCACGGATATCTATTTTGAACATCTGGAGGATGATACCCAACGACAAGGTATTTTAACTGAAAATATTTTTTATCGTAAAATCAATAATGCTGTAAGGAACCTTATTCAAAATAATTCCTACAATCAAGAAGATATTTTAAAAATTGCTTTACGGAGCCCAGAATTTAAGCTTGTAAATGATTTTTTAAAGAATGAAAGCAAAGTTTCTGACATACGATTTTCCCCATTGCATATAAATTTGTGATTCTGCAGACCCAATAAGCCTAAGGTGATTTTGTAGACTCCCTGCTGGGGTCTAAGTTTGAACCAACAGAGTAAACGGTTATCAACTTAAAAATTAATTGTCAGTATAATGTGTCCTCCGCAATCTTATCCTAATTATTACAAACAATATAGTGGCAAGCATCACATAACATAGTCCGTTAAATAAGAGGTATTTTTTTAAATCATTTAACAAATACATTGGAATTACCCCATAAAAACTAACACTCATAAATTTGGCAATTGTAAAATACCAGACTAAAAAAACTATAGAAAAATAGATTAGAAAATCATAGATAATTTTATTGAACTTTTTGAATATGAAAAAAGAAATCACCATTAAAGAGATAAAGACCATTACTCCAGTAATAAAAAGTTGATACTCAATAAGGGGATAATCCAACAGAATCCTCTTTTGGAAATCATCCTCAAGATGGTTATTTGAAATTGAAAATTTTAAAAAATAAAGACCTTGTAGCCCGTTTCTTGCCATACTGTAAGTACTAAATTTTTTGAATTTGGTGTTTTGGAACCAAGGTTACAGCCGTTCAACCGAAAAATTCACTGTTGTTCCTTTTTTCAAAGTAGCAAAATTTTTTTTTAAGTTTTTTAGCTCTAAAA
>JBBIUW010000680.1:0-1566 GCA_037440045.1 Sphingobacteriaceae bacterium | reverse complement strand
ACGTGAGTATTAAATCAAACTTAATTTCAGATATGGGGTTTACGTATACCAAAATAAACGTTTACAAAAATGGATATTTAGCAGCGTATTTAACTCCTACATCAACTAAAACATATTTGGATAATGTTGTTTCTGGACAAGTTTTAAAATTCGAATATACAGTTGTAGATTCTGAACAAAGAGAATCTAAAAAAAGTATGCCTTTTATAGTTACTATTCCTTAAATAACATACCCTGCTTTTTCAGCAGGGTATGTATTAAATGTTCCCATTGCTTTTGCAATAACTGTATTATTTCTTGCGGGACAAATAATATCTCCACTTGTTACTATCAAGCGTTTTCCTTTGTTTTCAACTTTGCCAATTCCTTGTAAAGTATCACCTTCAAAAGCAGCGGATAAAAAATTGATTTTAAATTCGATAGTTGAAACAATATGTTGATCTTTTGAAGACACGGATAGAGCAGTCACCCCAAGTAAACCATCCATTAATGCTGATATAACACCACCATGTGCTGCTAAAGGCGTGGCTAAGTGTTCTTGTTTAATGGTCATAAAATAATGAACCAATCCAGGTTCAATAATTTTAAATTCCATTCCCAAGGTTTTACCGAAATGATTGTTGGTTATATATTGTTCAATCAGTGACATATAATAACTAAGAAATTATTTTAGCAATACCAAAGGCAGCACCAGCCGCTACTAAACCAATAAGCGTTACTTTTAGTGCACCATAAAAAGGAGATTGACCAGTTACTTTACTTTTGAAATATCCAAAAATAAATAAACAAACGGTTGTAAAAATAGCCGATAATACCAAGCCATCTGTAGGGTTATTAGTAAAAACATAAGCTAATAAAGGCAATAATCCTCCAACAATATAAGATGTACCAATGGTAAGCGCACTGTTGCGAGCTCTATTTGGATGCGGTTCTTCAAGGCCTAATTCAAACTTCATCATAAAATCCACCCAGCGGTCTTTGTCCTGCGCAATTTCAGCCGTGGCTTTTTCCTGCAGTTCGGCGCTGAGGCCGATATTGGCAAAAAACTCTTTTGTTTCTTCTTCATACATCAAATCAACCCATAGAATTGTTGATACATAGACCCACTCACATGTAGAATGCTGATCTTGTTCGTCTTCTTTCTCTTTTAAAAGCTTCTGTTCCAGCTCTTTTACTTTTGATTCAATTTTTGCAATGTTGTCATTTTTATTTTTCATTTCCTCTTTTAAGGCACTTATTTTATTAAGTAAATCGGTTTTTTCTTTACTAAAAGAATTTTTACTATTTTCTTCTAATTTAGTTTTTTCATTTTTAAAATTTTGATATTCATTTTTTAGTTTTGAAAAATCATTTTTTATTTTGTTTAACTCTTCATTTGATATTTCTAGCTCTTGTTTTAAAGCAAGTCTTTTGTTTTTTGATTCTTCTAATTTACTTTTTAAACGGTCATATTTATCACTTTCAAACTCTTGAACAATTTCCTTATCTTTTAACGCTTGCATTTTTTCTCTTATTGTTTCAAGATAATAGGTAACTCTTTCTTTTTCCTTTTCCTTTTTTCGTATT
>JBBIUW010000679.1:0-1572 GCA_037440045.1 Sphingobacteriaceae bacterium | reverse complement strand
AAGATTGCGTAATTATTACTGAATGGCCTAAAGTGATGGAACATGTTGATAGAAAACAATTAGCAGAATTTGAAGTTTCAAAAGAATTAGTAACGATGGTTCGTAACGTACGAGCACAAAAACAATTATCTCCAAAAGAAAAATTAGAGATCATTGAAAAATCAGAAGCAACTCGTTCTTATTTTGATAGCACCATTATCAAATTAGCAAATCTTTCAGCATTCTCTTACACCAAAGAAAAAGTAGAAGGTGCATTTGCTTTTCAGGTTGGTACAACAGAGTTTTATATACCATTGGCTAATAACATTAACAAAGAAGAAGAAGTTGAACGTTTAACTAAAGAATTAGAATACAATAAAGGCTTTTTAAAATCGGTTCAAGTTAAATTATCAAACGAAAAATTTGTAGCTAATGCTAAACCGGAAGTTATTGAGATTGAACGCAAGAAAGAAAGTGATGCATTAAGTAAAATTAAATCTATAGAAGAGCAGTTAGCTGTATTAAACTAATTTGATTGAGCCTTGTTTATAAAAAAAGCTGTATTAATTAATACAGCTTTTTTTATAAAAACAAGAAAGGTGCAGTACCAAAATTAAAACTGATAATTGTTACAGGAAAACACTAATTAACCTATATCATTTTTATCAGTGTGTTGTTTAATTTATCTGCACCTCTTTGTTTTTAATCGCAATTTTTAATTATGGTTTTCATAACCATTTTTACATGTTCTTCTTTGGCTATGCCAATTCCTTTTAATGCTGCATTCCTATATTTTTCAACTACAATAGATGCTGAAGCAATTGTTTCTGAACCTAATTCAGTTATTACTAAATTAGATTTTCTTTTATCATCTTTATTTAGATGGCGTTTAATGTATTTTGCTTTTACTAATAATTCAATAATTCGAGTAATTGATGCAGCGTCTTTAAATACAGCTTCCGCTAATTCTTTTTGAGTGATTTGAGGATTTTCGTTTAAATAGTTTAAGGTTAACCATTGGTCAACTGTAATTGATAATCCTGCGTTTTTAAGTTCGCGCTGAGCAAATTGCCTGTAGCTTTTAATAGCTTTTTCAATATAATAAAATAGTACCGAATCTAATTTTTCCATATTTCATTCCTTTAAAAACAAATTTAATTGATATGTCAATTAAATTGTAAAAAATAAATTAAATGGAATTTAAAATAGATTAGTGGCTAAAAATAATGACTGGAAATTAGATAAGTTCCTTATACTTTTCGGGAATAGATAATAACAATTCTCTTATTTCTTCAATATTATCTGTGGTTACTAACTTCATACGGGTTTCTTTAAAATGATCTATGCCTTTAAAGTAATTGGTATAGTGAGGTCGCATTTCTAAGACACCTAATTTTGGACCTTTCCATTCAATGGATTTATCAAAATGGGCTAAAGCTACCTCTACTCTATTTTCAACAGTTGGTTTTGGCAAATGTTCTCCGGTTTTCATGAAATGTTTTATCTCATTAAAAATCCATGGATAACCTATACTAGCTCTACCAATCATAATACCATCCAAGCCATATTTGTTTTTATATTCAACCGCTTTTT
>JBBIUW010000678.1:0-1575 GCA_037440045.1 Sphingobacteriaceae bacterium | reverse complement strand
CTGCAAACAATAATACTTCAAACAATACTGCTACTAATAATAATTCTACAACTAATAATAACACTGCAAATAATAGTGCTAATAACACAAATAATGCTGTTAAGTTAAAAGTAGAAGGATTAGAGGTTAAAAACACTAATGCTTATTCGGCTGCAAAACCAATTCCTATTGATGAAAAAATCCCAGATGGATTAGTATTTAAAGTACAAATTGGTGCATTTAAAACACCTTTACCAAACAATACATTTAAAGGTTTAAGTCCAGTTATTGCTCAAACAACACCAAGTGGGTATATCCGATATATGGCTGGTCATTTTGATCAATACGGCAGTGCTAATGCTGTTAAAAACGATTTACGTAATTTAGGATATAGCGATGCCTTTGTTGTTGCTTACTATAACGGTGTTCGTATTACACTGAATGAAGCTACTGAAAAAGCTAAAGCAGCAGGACAAACTATTGAACCTACTACTAATACAACTGCTGGATTAACAACAAATTCAAATGTTCCTAAAAACACATTTACAAACACTCCTACCAATGCTGTGGCTACAAACAATACAGTAGATACACAACCAGCTGAAATAGCAAACGAACTAGAAAAAATGAATGGGTTATTATACACTGTGCAAATTGGTGTATATTCAAAACAAGTAACCCGCGGACAGTTATTTAATTTAAAACCAATTTATAGCGAAAAATTACCAAATGGTTTATATCGTTATACAGCTGGTATTTATAACCAATCAACTAAACTACAAGAAGACAAACGTAAAGTTGTTGATTTAGGTGTAAAAGATGCATTCGTCTCTGCATATTACAATGCTAAACGAATTCCATTTGCTGAAGGACAAAAATTACAAACCGAAAACAACAACTTAAAAATGGAAGCAGAAAATCCTATTATTTTTAATGGAGCTTCTTCACCTGTTGTAAATACGGTTGCTCCTACCAATCCAGTTAACACACCTTCTGTTATTGTGATTGATATGAACACCATTGGTCAACCAGAAACAAATACAACAACATCTGTTACACCATTTACAAACGGAGTTACTTCTGGTCCTACTCCAACTGCCGAAAATGGTGTAAAAACGGATGATGCAGGAGTTTCATTTAAAGTGCAAATTGGAGCTTACAAAAATCAAGTACCAAATGATGTAGCTTCTAAGTTTTTAAATATTAAAACCTGGCCAGTTAAAAATGTAGTTATTAATGGGTTGTTTATTTACACTATAGGTAATTTTACATCGGCTAGCTTTGCTAAAAAATTAAAAGACGAAGCCATTTCTTTCGGTATTACAGATGCCTACATTACAGTTTATAAAGACGGTAAAAAATTATACGGTGCTGAGGCTACTCAATATTTAACACAATAAAAAATAGTAATTTTGTGCTATGATAACTAACAATTATACAGATACAGAAGAGTTACTTGAACTCGATGTGATTACAGAAGAGAAAAAGGAAAACAACATCATTTTATTTAATGATGATGTGAATACTTTTGAATGGGTAATTGAATGTTTAACCAAATATTGCGGACACGATGTTATACAAGCAGAGCAATGTGCT
>JBBIUW010000677.1:0-1576 GCA_037440045.1 Sphingobacteriaceae bacterium | reverse complement strand
GAACAGAATTATTTTTTAAGTAATAAAATAAATTGTTCGGAATATTAAATTTACTATAGAAAAATAATCAAGTAATGTTCCTTTCCTGCTCATTAAGTAATCTACGCTTCAATACTTAAACTAGTTCGATTTTATTAATCGGAACGTTCTATTCTGTAAATTAGGACAATTTCGATTTAAGTCTGTTGTATTTTACTAACGGTAAGAATAATCAAATATCCTTCTATTTTTGAACAATTGAAATAAATGCTATCAATGAACGCGATAGATTGTGCAATAATGCATTCGTGAAATATATTTTTAATTGCCACATATCAGTACTTAGGAATAAAGTCATGGCAATAAATTTTGCTGACATAAATAAAATTCATAAAATATTGTACGGGTTGAATTTATGTTTGTATTTGGTATAACTCCTGAATTACAATCTAAATTATTATTTACGGCAGGCATTGTTACTACGTTTTTAATTTTTTTTGGAATAGCAAATCATTTCCACGGCATCGATCTTCCACAGTCTTACAGAATTCTCACTGGAAAAGGAATAGTAGTAATAAATTATCACTTTTCAATTTTGCTCGTTTTGTAAAAAGAATACAAAAATGGTTAAACTGGAATATCAAATCCATGATTTTGTTAAAAACAAGTTCTAAATGTAATTTTGGGCTGAAGATTCATGGCAGAAATAAAATCTCATGTTTCGATAATTGAACAAGCGAAAAAAATGTTTAAATCAATTAGACCTGAACATTTTACCAATTTTGGTCACTGTGAAGAGTGTTTAGAACATGATCAAACATTGCTAAAATGGGATATCGATACGATTGGAATTCCTGAATTAGGTAATCCTGGATGGGATCCGATGTGTTTTTGTTCATTCGAGGGCAAGAAATATTACATGCCAGCGTTAATTCGGTTAAGTCTTGAAACTATTTACACTGAATTTTATTTCTCACAGCTATTGTTTCACCTAGAGCACAATGGATTGAACAATGAATTTTATCAGAACTGCTCTTACGAACAACGTAAATTCATAGCCGATTATCTTTCGTACATGTTTGACAATTATTCAAAAGAAATATCTCTAAACTGTTGCGAGAATGAATTTTTTAGAACCCTTGAAATATGGTCGATGAACATAATATGAAAATTGAGTTAAGAAGTATAAAAATGTCACAATTATTTTCTAAATAGCTTGGTGACGAAAATGAAAATTGGCATTCAAACATGGGGAAGCGAAGGAGATATAAATCCTTTTATAGCGCTAGCCTCAGGACTTTCTAACGCTGGCCACAATGTGACACTTGCTATCACCAGTTCAGCTCGCAAAAATTTTAAAGATGTCGCGGAATTAAACAATTTTAAACTTGGTACCGTCGATTTTATTGGAAAAAATGAGGATTCAATTGATATTATTGGAAAAAAAATGTTTGAGAGTGCCAATACTTTGAGTCAACTCAAAATAATTTTTAATGAAATGTTTGAACCTTGTGTCCCAGCAATGTATAAAACGTCGCGTGCATTATGTGAAGAGAATGAACTTCTTATTGGACATTT
Organism: Sphingobacteriaceae bacterium; assembly: GCA_037440045.1. GTDB lineage: Bacteria > Bacteroidota > Bacteroidia > B-17B0 > Aurantibacillaceae > UBA4416. The sequence continues at coordinate 19 of JBBIUW010000677.1, read as the reverse complement.
CATCCATCATCCGTTACAA
>JBBIUW010000676.1:0-1587 GCA_037440045.1 Sphingobacteriaceae bacterium | reverse complement strand
ATAGTTTGGATAAATTTAGTTGCTGGCATAGGTTACTTGGCATCAGCTTACTTGTTATTTAACTCCAATCGAAAGTCAATTCTTTTATTATTTGGCATCGCAATACTAATATTGATTGGCAATATCGCCCTTCATTTCCATATTACTTCGGGAGGTATTTATAAAATGGAAACAGTAAATGGGATGAGATTTCGGCTTGTTGTAACCTTTCTAATGGCATTTTTCTCTAACTATATTCTAAAACAAAACAAATCATGAATAAACTATCTTCAATAACCATCATTTTATTAGGATTAACAATAAGCTGTTTTTCCCAGTCAGCCAAAAACGAATCAAATGAATTAAAAATGAAACAAGTAGAATCCATTTCAAAACTTCATAAAGTTGATAGTCCTGTTTCTGCAAAGGTATTATTTAAAGGATCAGAAGGGACAACAAGAGCCTTGCAAATAAATAAAGACGGATTGCTTAAGGAGCATATTACAGAGACTGAGGCGTTGCTTGTATGTGTGATTGGTGAAGTAAAATATGAAGATGAAAAGAATAATTCATGTGTAATAAAATCAGGCGAATATATAACGATAGAACCCAAAGTTAAACATTGGGTAACAGGATTAGAAAATAGTCAGTTGTTATTAATTAAGTAATTATTAATTAAAGCCATGCGGATTCAAAACAAAATAAATATACTCGTAATATTGCTATTACTTAGTTCAATTACGTATGCTCAAAATTGGACATTACAACAATGTATTGATACAGCGTTAAGCCGAAATAAATCACTTCTAATTTCAAGAAACAATATTGTTATTTCAAAAGAAAAGCATGAGGAAGCCTATGCTAACTTAATTCCGAAAGTTAATTTAAATGCGGATTATAAATACTATACAGATTTACCAACCCAATTAATGCCTCTTTCAACATTCAATCCATTAGCACCGGAAGGTAAATATAAAGAAGCGCAGTTTGGTGTTCCTCATAATATCAACGGTAATGTTCAAGTATTGATTCCACTTTATAATTCTCAAATTTATGGAGCGATCAAGGCAACTGAAATTGCATCAGAACTAACGGGTTTACAACTTCAAAAATCAGAAGAACAAGTTGTATTGGAGGTAAGCAATTTATACTACAATATCCAAATTCTATACAAACAGTTATCATTTATTGATACGAATATTGTTCACACCGAAAAGTTGTTAGAGAGAGTGCGTTTACTTAAGGAACAACAAATGATAAAGGGTACTGATGTAACAAAAGTTGAACTTCAACTATCACAATTACAAACACAGCGATCTACTATTGAAAATAAAATCATCCAAGTTACGAATGCACTAAAATTTAATTTAGGAATTTCTCTTGAAAGCAAAATTAATGTTCAAAATGAACTCACATATAAACTAGAAGAGCAAAAGGAATCAAATTCAACTACAGAACAAGCTATTGCAAATACACAATTTAAACTTGCAAAAGTTGAATTGAAAAATACTAAAAGAAGTTTACTGCCTACTCTTTCTTTTATAGGTTCTTATGGAACAATGGGCTATGGCTATGATAAAAAACCTAATAATTTCTTGAATTTTTATC
>JBBIUW010000675.1:0-1589 GCA_037440045.1 Sphingobacteriaceae bacterium | reverse complement strand
AAAATGCCGTTTTGTGTGCTCATATATTTTAGATTCATCTATATCTACATCAGAAAAGTAAAAGCCCCGTTGTTAAGTTTTGATTTTGTGCAGCAATAGCTGTAAAAAGAATGAAGCGTTGGCATGTGCAAGAGGATTCTTTTTAGCAGCGGTCTACGGCAATTGTATAGTATACAATTGAGCGAGAATGTGGGTTGATGCCTATCACAAAATCAAAAGCTTTTGGATACTTTTGGCTGCAAAAGTATCGTTAAAACTCCCTAATATTTATGCTTTACATTGAATTACTGGAAGTAACAATAATAACACACTTCGACTCCTCCCGATAGCTATCGGGATTGACGAAGAGTTTTTTTTCCTTTTGATCTGCAAAAAGAAAATTATACCATCATTTTTTTTCCTACTCCCGATTACTATCTCATGTAGAGATACATCTTTAAACTGTCTTATTCTCGATACTCCCGATGGCTATCGGGATTGTTGCGAGAGACAAGCAACAAAATCACTCGAACTGACAGTTTTGAAAAACAACAAAAAACCTCTGTTAGAAATAACAGAGGTTTTTTTATTTATTAATCTTCATCTTCAAATTCTAACTCTGCATCCTTTTCCCAAATTTCCATTTCGCAAGGCTTACAGTTAAACTTTAATTTGTATTCGTTTTCGCCGTGTTTTAAGGTTAAGGGCTCTACTACTTTTTCTCCCATGGTATCGCGCTGAAAACGAGCACATTTTCCTAATTCATATTTTACACAATACTTAGTGGTCATTACACGCGATTTTCCAGGGTCCCATTGTAATTCAAATGCTTTTTCAATTTCAGTAACCCCATGGCGTTTATAAAAAGCACGAGCCATTTGATTAGACACATTATACATGAAATCTAATTGCTTTACAGGATATGGGTGATCTGTTTTTTGAATTTGAAATTCTTCGCGGTGATAATCTCTTACTCTAATATCAACTAATTGCTCTAATACCTCACGTCGTATTTCGTTTACTTTTGATATTGGTAAAAACCAATTTTTAGTAAATAATACGTCTATATCATCAACAACAAAAGGGGTATTCCCCGTTTTTGATAAATTCTTTTTTATGTTTGGTATAGTAGACTCTTCACTTTTAGCTAATTCTTTTTCGCTTTCAAAAGCAGCTATGCTTTCATGCCCATCTTCATCTACGGCTAATAATTGAAAACCATTAGCGGTTTCAGAGAATGTTAATTTTACTCCAATTTTTCTAATAGCGCTATCCTCACGTTCTACTAATTTATTAAAAGATGCATCAGAGTTACGATAAATAACGGTACCAGGTTTTAATGGTTTAAACGTGTTAGGCACAACAATATCATTAATAATAATATTAATTTGAAGACCATCTGCTACACCTTCTTCATTAATAAAATATAAACCATCTCCATTATTTAATTTATCAGAATGCTCAATCACATAACCATTTGCTTTGGTTTCTATGAGCTTACCAATATATTGTCCCTGAGATTTTGGACTTTCCCAAGAGCCAATTTTTTCTTTGCGTTTGTTTACAAAATAATCGGTATAACCTCTGTTAAAACTTCTGTCCATTTCGGG
>JBBIUW010000674.1:0-1600 GCA_037440045.1 Sphingobacteriaceae bacterium | reverse complement strand
ATTTTTTGGATTAATAATACCAGCAGGGATTTCTCTAACAGCTGTGCGTGGGTTTAAAATATCAAATTTTCTATCAATATATCTATTAAATGCCATGGCCGAATTACGAGCAGTAACCATGCAGGCAAGTACTAATACAAACAGTTTTAATGAAAAAGTATAGCCTTCGGTTAAGGCCAATGTAAAACCAATACAGGCAAATGGTAAAGCAAAAATGGTATGACTAAATTTTACTAATGATAAGTAATGTTTGATACTTGACATGTTAATGATTTCTGATAATAAGAACTAAAATAAAAATAACAGGAATCGATGATAAAATCATCCCTACATAACCAATACTAAAACTACTTTTTAAAATTTCGTATTTAGCATTTAAGTATACATTAATGGTAGAAAACGTGTAACCAATAATTGCGCATAACAACGATAGTGGTAGTAATGAGGGGTAAAACAATAGCGCACAGCAAATAATGCCAGCAACCACCGATATTAATCCTGATAATTTAAATAGATTCATCCTATAAAACGTTATTGGTTTGTTCTTTTATTTTCTCTAATTCATCTTTCATAAGTACAACTAATTTTTGCATTTCGGCATCATTAGCTTTTGATCCTATGGTATTAATTTCTCTTCCAATTTCTTGTCCAATAAAATTTAGTTTTCGTCCGCCAGCTGGTTCTTTCATTGTTTTAATGAAATAATCTAAATGTGTTTTTAAACGTACTTTTTCTTCATTGATGTCTAATTTCTCAATATAGTAAATCAACTCTTGTTCAAAGCGGTTGTTATCAATTTTATCCTTACCCACTACTTCTTCTAAATTCTTTTTTATACGATCTCTGATGTTTTGAATTCTTGCGGCATCGTGTTCCTTAATTTTTTCTAATGCATCTGCAATAATTCCTAAACGTGTTTCAAAATCTTTTTCAATCGATTTTCCTTCATCTGATCTAAAATTATTTAACCCTTCAACAGCTGTTAATACAACGCTATGTATGTCATTCCAGTCTTGTTCGTTAGGTTCTTTACGCTCAGATTTTAGTACATCAGGCATTTTTAAAACGTGCGACATTAAATTAGTGCTAGGCTCATTTAATTCTGCAGCTAATTGTTTTAATTTTTCATAATAAGATTTTGCTAAATCTGTATTAATTTCTACGGGTGTTTCAACATGCTTAGATTCCACATAAATTGATAAATCAACTTTACCGCGTTCTAATAATTTTGTGATTTCACTTTTTAATTCATGCTCTTTGTCGCGATAGGTTGACGATAAACGCAAACTTAGATCTAAGTTTTTACTGTTTAAAGAACGTATCTCTACATTCACAACTTTATTTTCAAATTCTTTAGTGGCTTTTCCAAAGCCTGTCATCGATTTTAACATGGTATAAAAATAACGAATTAAAGGCTAATTTTGGAGTCTATTTAAAATTAATATTATAACTTTAAACTCCTTAAAAATATCGCTTATTAGTACTAATAACACATACATGAAACGATGCCTAGAATTGGCAGAAAAGGGTTTGGGCCATGTTGCGCCTAATCCAATGGTTGGTTGCGTTATTGTATGTAATGATAAAATTATTGCAGAAG
>JBBIUW010000673.1:0-1611 GCA_037440045.1 Sphingobacteriaceae bacterium | reverse complement strand
GAAGACTATCCCTTCCTTCATCCAAATGGTAAAACACTTTATTTCAGTTCAAAAGGACACAATAGCATGGGTGGCTATGATGTATTTAAAACTACCTATGATGATGCCACACAAACATGGAGTAAACCAGAAAACTTAGAGTTCCCTGTAAACTCTCCTGATGATGATATTTTATTTGTAACAGATTCGTTAGAAAAAACAGCATTTTTTAGTACTGGGAGATATAGCCCCTATGGTAAAATTGACGTTCTAAAAATTAATACCGAGCGTCGACCAATGAATTCTGCCGTTATTAAAGGGACAGTTGTTAAAGAAGAGGCTTCGCAAAGTTTAAAATCAAAAATTACGGTTAAAAACATGGAGAACGGCGAAATTGTTGGGTCGTTTCAAGCACAAGATAATGGTGATTATAATTTAGAATTACCAAATGGTGGCAAATTTTTGTTTACTGTTGAAACGCCAGGCATTCCAACTCAATCAGATGCCGTAAATGTTCCTGTGGCTTATACCTTAAAGCCATATAAACAAATGATTTCATATGACAACAAAATATTAAAAATCACAAATTACTTTGATGGTAAAGTTGATGATGAGAATTATGCCATGATGATTGACTTTATTGAGAAAAAAGCGAAATTAGAAGTTAATGAAACCGAACCTTATAATAACAACTTATTAAATAATAAAAACACATCAAACAACGGAAATGATAACTTAAACTCTGTTAGTACAAATAACCCAACTGCTCAAAGCAATGATTCAAATAGTACTAAAACCAATACAAATAAAAACGTTACTAACGACCAGTTATTAGAAATTGCTAAAACAGATGCGAAAGAAGCTAGCGAAGAGGCCGCAAAATTAAAACAAGAAGCTCAAGATGCATTCGGTTTAGCTACACAAAAAACCGCAGAATCAGTAGCTAAACAAAAAGAGGCTGATGATGCTTTAGCAAATGCTAACTCAATCACTGATGTAGCGAAAAAAAATGAAGAGTTAGCAAAAGCTAATCAGTTAAAAGAAGATGCGAACATAGCAACCAGTGTTGCTAACACGGCAACTAATCTTGCCAAAAAATTAGAAGTTGATGCTAGCATCCAACAAAAAGAAGCCGATTTAACCAATCAATATATTAGTCAATTAGAAGCTGTAACAAAAAACAAAAACAATAAAGAAGCACTAGCAAAACTAGATGCCATACAAAAAGAATTAGATGGTATATCCAAACAAAAAAATCAATCTGATGAGCTATTTACTTCTTTAAAAGCCGAATCTGAATTAAAACAACAAGAGTTAGCAAATACTCAGAAAAAAAACACCACTATTACAAATGAAATAAACGCTATTAAAAACGAAACGCAAACATTAGAAAAAGATTTAGCAAATGAAAATGATAAATCTATAAAAGAAAATATTAGTGCTCAAATACGCGAATTAAACAATGAAATTGATTTAAAGAACAAAGAACTTAATACCAATAACCAAAAAATAAATTCGCTACAAAATGAAGTAGATGGTGTTAATCAAGAGTTATTGGTTGCTGCCAAAATATTAAATGAATCAACTGATGGCATTAATGTTAAAAACAATAATAACAGATCGGAAGAGCAC
>JBBIUW010000672.1:0-1623 GCA_037440045.1 Sphingobacteriaceae bacterium | reverse complement strand
GTGCAATAGGTGTAGGATTTGACGCTAGTATTAATAATGTAGTTAATAAACTTACTGCCAATGGAGCTAAAGGAGTTATTGCAAATATTCCAAGTATAAAATCGATGGCGTATTTTAACACTATTGCGTGGAATGCCTTGAAATTAGATGCAACAAATGCAGCAGCATTATCACAATTTTACTCAACACTAACACCTACGGTCAATTTTCAAGAAGGAACTAATGGATTTATTATTGCAGATGCTACGCAACCATACGGATACAGACAAGCAGTGGAAGGTGAATTTATTTTATTAAACATACCACTAGACTCTGTAAAGTGTCATAAAATGGGATCATTAGTCATTATTCCAGACCAATATGTTTTAACTTTAGCTGAAATAAATACTATTGAAAATGCCATAAACAACTACAACTCTATCTTAAAAAATATTGCTGAATCAAAAGGTTTAGCTTATGTAGATGTGAATTCATTTTTTAATAAAGTGAAAACAGGATATGTATACAATGGCGTAACTGTAAATGCGAGTTTTGTTTCTGGTGGTTTTTATTCTTTAGATGGTTTAAACTTAACGCCAAGAGGCAATGCTTTATTAACTAATGAATTTATAAAAAGCATCAATAATAAGTATCAGTCTTCTATTCCTGAATTAGATGCTATGAAATATCCAGCTGTTATTTTTCCATAGCTAAACCATTTAGTACATATGTTGTTAATTATTTTATTAACACTAAAATGATTTAAAAAAAACATTAAATTTATCATCACTTAAACTTAACTATATGAAAAAAATTTACCTTTTAGCTTTTGCGTCACTTGCTACTTTTAGCTTTTTAAAAGCTCAATCTCCTTGTGCAACGGGAAGATATGCATCTGATACATTTACAAATGTAACTGTAACAAGTAACGTTGTTTATGGTTCCAATGTTAAATCAAGCGGAACTACTCAGTCATTAACCATGGATATATATCAGCCTACTGGTGATGTTGAAACAAAACGTCCGTTAATTATTTGGGCACATGGCGGTAGTTTTCAAACAGGAACAAGCACTGATGGTGATGTTGTAGCGTTGTCTCAAGCATTTGCTAAAAAAGGATTTGTGTGTGCATCAATTAATTATCGATTAGGATTTTTTCCATTAGATTCTGTAAATGCTATCAAAGCTGTTTTAAGAGCTGTGCAAGATATGAAAGCATCAGTTCGATTTTTTTACAAAGATAAATTAACTGCAGATGCATATAAAATTGACACAAATAATATTTTTATTGGAGGAAGCTCTGCTGGTGCTATTACTGCATTGCATACTGCATACTTAGATAAATCATGCGAAATCAATTACTATATTTCTCCTAGCGTATTGAGTTCATTAGGCGGAATGGAAGGATATAGCGGAAATCAATGCTACTCTTCAAAAGTGAAAGGTGTAATAAATTTATGTGGTGCTTTGGGAAGATATGGCTGGATTGAATCAGGTGATGTTCCATTTTGTTCGATGCACGGAACAATTGATGGAACTGTAAAATACAACAGAGGCATTGTTAATCCAGGAGTTCCAATTTTATTACTAGACGGCAGTAGAATGTTAAAAGAGCAAGCTAATGGATTATTAATACCTAATCCA
>JBBIUW010000671.1:0-1629 GCA_037440045.1 Sphingobacteriaceae bacterium | reverse complement strand
TGTCACCTCATATGGACACCATGCTATAAGGGCAATTAAATACAGCGCCCTTGATTATTTACTTAAACCTGTATTGGTAGGCGATTTAATAGATATGTCTAGCCGGATAAAGGAAAGATTTGAAAACAAAGCTACACCTGAACAATACAATGTATTACTTGAAAACATTAATAAAACTAACCAACAAAAGAAATTAGTTGTTCATACCAAATCAAAAACGGAGTATCTCTTTTTAAATGATATAATTTATTTTCAGGCTGATGGTAATTACACCATTATTCAATTAGCCGGCAATAAAATTTATGTATCAAAAACTTTAAAAGATTACGAAGAATTGCTTTGCACTCCAGACTCTCCGTTTATGAGAGTCCACAAAGCATATATTGTGAACACAAATTTTATTCTGAATATAAATAGAGGAGAAAATTATTCCCTGCAGTTAAAGAATAATTCTACTTTAGAAATTTCACGAAGAAAAAAACAGGAGCTTTTTGAAAAATTAAATTTACAATAATTCCAGCTTACATACTTTACTTTCAGTATTGACAATCCCAAAACAAAGAACTCTTCTCTTCAAATAGAGTATAGTTATTAAATTAAGTACAGTCATTCTGTTGCACCTTTCACATTTAAGCGTTTTTTCATTCCAAAATCAAAATTGCGATTATTGTTCATCTTTTGAACTCTTACCTGGGTTCTTTTGAATTTTCAATTTACCGTTCCCTCAATAAGTTGACCACTTTCAAAATTTTTCTTTCCGCTAACTAAATAAACTTACCATTCGATAAGAATTCGAAAATTCATTCGGTTTTTGATGTACTCTTGCTGAAATAATTAACAGAAAAGAACGAAAACAAAAAATTAAAACCTCGCTGTGTATAGGCTAACAGTTAGAACTATGAAAATAAATAATATACTTTTAATTGTGATTGGATGTACTGCTTTTTATAATTACACTGATGCACAAACCTATAATGTTGCGAACAATGGTGCCATGATATCAAATAATCCCTTTATTGGGGTTGGGGTAACGAATCCTGCAGTCCCTCTCCAAGTTAGAGCAATCGCATCATCTTCAACCGCTGAGAATATTGCCCAATTTGATATTTCAGATGCTTGCACCGCTACAAATACAGCTTTTGTAAAAATATTAAATGGGGCAAGTGCAAATAATTACTTTTATCCTATACTCGATGCAACAGGAAGCGGGTCAACTCCATCAATTATGATTAGAGCCAACGGTTTATCAGGACAAGACTTTTTAACTGGTTATCCTTTAATGATTTTTCGATCTGCTATTAATAATGGCAATGTGGGGGCGCGCTCACTTTTTCAATGGCAGCAGGGTGATGGAACACCGCAAATGACAATAGACCACACTGGTTATGTTGGAATTGGAACTACCGCTCCATTAATGCCTCTTCATGTTAGAGCCTCTGGAACAGGTTCAAATGGAGATAATCTCGCCCAATTTGATTTAACAGATTCCCCGAATACGTATTTTAGAATAACTAATGCTTCAAGTTTAACTGGTAAATTCTTGCCAATGTTAGATGCAACTTCAACTGGAACCTATTCCTCACTAATAATAAGAGCAAATGGTATACAAGATGGATTAATAGGAGACCC
>JBBIUW010000670.1:0-1629 GCA_037440045.1 Sphingobacteriaceae bacterium | reverse complement strand
TTATAAATGAATGTTCATGAATACAAAAAAGCCGTTAGTAATTAGCTAACGGCTTCTTAAGAACAAAAAATTAAAAATTTAATTTCCAAATTCACTGATGAATTTGATGCGCATTAATCTCACTTCTTCCTCGCTGTATTCATCTTCTCCTAATTCTTTTAATATTGCTTGAATATCATCTGTTTCTGCCTCGCGCAAACATTCGTAAATATCATCTTTTTTATCTTCATCAATCACTTGATCGATATAATAATTGATGTTTACTTTTGTACCAGACGTAACAATAGTTTCAATTTCGGTTAACAAATCATTCATTTTAAGATTCTTGTTTTTAGCCATATCTTCTAAGCTAACCTTTCTATCAATGTTTTGAATGATAAACACTTTTAATCCTGATTTATTAACCACTGATTTAATAACCATATCGCTTGGACGTTCGATATCGTTTTCCTCAACATGTTTTTTAATTAAATCTAAAAATGGTTTGCCATATTTTGCTGCCTTACCTGCTCCTACTCCAGTAATTTTTGTCATTTCTTCCATCGTAATTGGATAGTTTGTTGACATTTCTTCTAAAGAAGTTTCCTGGAAAATAACATAGGGAGGTAAATTATTTTGCTTAGCAATTTTTTTAGTTAAGTCTTTTAGCATAGCATACAATACTTCATCCGTACTGTTTGCTCCTTTTCCTCCAACTATATCATCATCTCCATCGCTTTCAGCATTGCTAAAATCATTATCTCTTGTAAATTTAATACTGAATGGATTTTTTAAGAAGTCTTTTCCTTTATCTGTGATTTTTACTAAGCCGTAGTTTTCAATATCCTTTGCAAAGAATCCGTTAACAATTGCTTGGCGCATTACTGCATTCCAGAATTTATCATCCTTATCCGCTTCAACTCCTTCGCCCCAAGTTTTAAGTTCATTATGCTTGTATGACTTACCTGTAGCGGTTAAATTACCCATTAACAAATTAATAATGTCTTTAACCTTATGTTTCTCTTTACTTTCTTTTACGGCTTTAATAGCTAATAATAAATCGTCTTGAGCTTCAAATTTTTGTTTTGGATGGCGACAGTTATCACACATCTCGTTACATTTTGCATCATTAAACTCTTCGCCAAAATAATGTAAGATAAATTTACGACGGCAAGAAGAAGTTTCGGCAAATGAAGCTGTTTCCGACAACATTTGTTTCCCAATTTCTTGTTCGTTAACGGGTTTATCTTTCATAAATTTTTCCAACTTCACAATGTCGTCATAACTATAAAATGTTACGCAATTTCCTTCTCCACCATCACGACCTGCACGACCTGTTTCTTGGTAATACCCTTCTAATGATTTTGGAATATCGTGGTGAATAACATAACGAACATCTGGTTTATCGATTCCCATACCAAATGCAATAGTTGCCACAATTACATCAATATCTTCCATTAAGAAACCATCTTGTGTTTTTGCACGCTCTTTAGCATCTAAACCTGCATGGTAAGGAGCCGCTTTTACTCCGTTAACTATCAGAGCCTGAGCAACTTCCTCGACTTTTTTACGACTTAAGCAGTAAACAATTCCCGATTTTCCAGTATTTTGTTTCGCGTACTTAATAATTTCTTTTAAAACATTTTGCTT
>JBBIUW010000669.1:0-1630 GCA_037440045.1 Sphingobacteriaceae bacterium | reverse complement strand
AAAGGCAAACAGCATGGTACCTGGACCTATTATTACGAAACAGGTGGAATTATGAAAACTCAAAATTTCAAGGATGGTCATTTGTCTGGTAAATCAGTTAGTTATTATTCAAATAATAAAATCCAATCTGTAAGTAACTATAAAGTTATTAGCGAAAAACGAAAAGGTAAAAAACAAAGTGTAGCAAATGGCGATTGGATTTTTTATGATAAAACTGGGAAAGAAATCAGTCGAATGACATACAAAAATGGTGTGAAAAAGTAAGCCCAATTTGCTGTGATTATTTTCAATAAATAAAGTATCTTTACCTAATAATACATATTTTATGCTTTTAAACTTAAAATCTTTTTTATTGATAGGTACATTTGCGTTTTTAGTAAGCGCATGTGGTGGTGCAAAACAAGAAGAAGTGGATGCTTCTGATGATGGTTCAGCTTCTCAGGGTTTAGACTCACAAAAAATATCTGCGCAAAATGTATTTAACACAATACCTTCTCGCGACCTAATATTAGATTTGATTTCTAAAGCAAAAACAGAATACAATGTACTATACTTAAATAATCCAGATGATGTGAGTAAGTATTCTTTAGAAAGTAGTAGAGCTTTAAATCTTGGTGTATATGGAGCTGATTTAAATGTAGCAAGCGTTTATGATCAAACTCAAGAATCAATGTTATTTTTTAAATGCGTAAGTATTATTGCTAAAAGTATTGGTGTAAGCAATTCATTTGACGAAAACATGGGAGATCGAATGACTGCTAATCAATCTAACAGAGATTCTACATTAAATATCATTTCCCAGGCTTTTAAAAGTGCTGACAATACTTTAAGAAATAATGGACGACCAGGCACTTCATCTCTTTTAGTTGCAGGCGCATGGGTTGAAGGCATGTACGTAGCTTGTCAAACAGCAAAAGAGAGCAATAGTGAGGAAATTGTAAAAGAAATTTTTAATCAAAAGGAATCATTATCTAATCTTATAGAATTACTTGAAGTATCAAAAGTAAATAATGAAGCAGCTTATATTATTTCAGATTTACAATCAGTAAAAAAAATCATAGAATCAAAAACAGATAAAGTATATACTATAGCTGCTTTAAAAGATTTGGATGCAAAAATCACTGAAATAAGAACTAAAATTATTTCAAACAAATAACTATCACTATGGCATTTATTTTACCTGTAAACGGTATTGAACCTCAAATTGGAAAAAATAGTTTTGTTGCTCCAAATGCAACAATAGTAGGTGATGTCATTTGTGGTGAAGACTGTAGCTTTTGGTTTAATGCAGTGGTTAGAGGTGATGTAAACTCCATTAGAATGGGCAATAAAGTCAACATTCAAGATGGCGCTGTTATTCATTGTACTTACAAAAAAACAAAAACCATTTTAGGTAATAATGTATCTATTGGGCATAACGCTATTGTTCATGGCAGCCTAGTACACGATAATGTTTTAATTGGAATGGGCGCTATAGTGATGGATAATTGCGAAATAGGCTCAAATTCTATTATTGCTGCTGGAGCTGTTTTAACAGAAGGCACAAAAGTACCAAGTGGTTGTATTTATGCGGGAGTACCTGCTAAAAAAGTAAAAGATATTTCAGAAGAGTTAATTAATGGCGAAATCA
>JBBIUW010000668.1:0-1637 GCA_037440045.1 Sphingobacteriaceae bacterium | reverse complement strand
TTTGATGGATAATGGTGTTCAAACGTTGATCCATTATCCAATTCCACCCCATAAACAAAAGGCCTATTCAAACTACAATGAAGAGGTATTCCCGATTACGGAGAAAATTCATAACGAAGTGTTATCCTTACCGATAAGTCCAGTAATGAGTGAAGAAGAAGTGAAGATAGTCGTTGAGGTGTTGAATGGATATTAAATAAAAGGATTATAGTACACTGATTTCACAGATTAATTTAGAAGTAAAATGAAACAAATAATTAAACGAATTATCGCAAGTGTGATTTTTAGAATAAACCGCCCATTTAGGTGGCTATTGTTTTATCGTAAACGATTCTTTCGTTTTCTGTTACCCAATCTAGGTAGAATACTAAGGAAAAAAATTGTATATAAAAATTACCCAATTTGCAGTCAGAAACTTTTAGTTTCAGGGGAAGGTCAATTGGAGATAGGGGAGAATTGCAATTTTGGATATAGATTTGGTGGTCGATTTTTTTATGGATTAATTGAAATTCAACCAAGGTTTGAGAATTCGGTTATAAAGTTAGGAAATAATATTATAACGAATAATAATGTGTCAATTTGTGCTGTAAACTCTATTGAAATTGGAGATTATACAATGATTGGCGAGAATGTTTTGATAATGGATCATGAAGGACATGGTTCTGCTCCTGATAAACGGATGGAATTAGGAGGCAGTGGCATCGTGAAAATAGGTAAGAATGTAATGATTTGTAGTCGATCGATAATATTGAAAAATACAATAACGAATCCATAAAAAATGCTGCTCGTGAAATCTTCAGCTATGACGAAATAGGTGAAATTATTACAAAAATTTATGAACGCTCATTGAGTTAAATTTCTATATAAACTACAAATTTCTAAATCGAAATATATCAAGTGCAAAATTCTTCAGGGATAATAATTGGAAGAAAAGATGTAATCTGGAACTATCTGGCTACTTTTTTACAAATAGGGTCAGGTATTTTATTGTTTCCCATCATTTTGCGACTTTTACCGCCTGAAACAGTGGGTGTATGGTCCATTTTTATGGCAATAGGTTCATTGATAGGACTACTTGATTTTGGGTTTTCTCCATCATTTACGAGGAATATAACCTATATCTTTTCGGGTGTAAGTACACTTGAGAAGACTGGCATTTCGAAAGAAGAAGTAAACAACAAAGTGAATGTCAAACTCTTAAGCAGCACGATTCGTGCCATGCGTTGGTTTTATTCAAGAATTGCTTTAGCTGCTTTTATATTGCTAATCACGGTTGGTAGTGTTTATTTATTCAGCGTGATTAAAAAGAATTACGAAGGCGATAAGATTCAAATTGCTACTGCCTGGATTATGTTCTGCATAGTAAACACTTACAACATTTACACCCTATATTATGATTCTTTAATGATTGGCCGGGGGTTTATAAAGAGAGATAAACAGCTCATAATCATCAGTCAATTAATATATTTAGGAGTATCTATTATACTTATTTTTTGTGGATTTGGGTTAATTTCTATTGTTGCGGGTCAGGCACTTGCTGTTATTGTAAAAAGGCTACTTTCTAATAAATTCTTTTTCACCCCCGAATTAAAAAAGGAAATTAAGGAAGTTGACTCTGATGATTTCCGTGAAATATT
>JBBIUW010000667.1:0-1638 GCA_037440045.1 Sphingobacteriaceae bacterium | reverse complement strand
AGTAATGAAATAGCATAAAAATTATAGTAATCGATCAAATAACTGACGACGACGCACATAACCATATGCAACATCACGAGCAACAACCCCTTTTCGAACAAGGTCAGCAAGACAAATTTTTTACTTCTAATAGTTTCGAATTTTTTCCTGCTAAATATGGTCCCATACCAAATTCAGGAATCGTATTTCCCCATAAGGATATAATATCTTTTTTGAAAGCAGCTGCTATGTGCATTAATCCAGTATCAGAGGTAATTACTTTGTCTGCTTGCTGAATAATAGATGCGGATTGATTTAAATTTAATTTACCACATAAGTTAATTGTTTTGTTTTTGTGAAATTGATAAACTTGTTCAGCAACTATAGTATCCTCTTTTCCTCCCAATAAAATTAATGGTAAGGCACTTTTAGAGCATATTTCTTTTAGTTTAGATTGTGGAATTTGTTTTGTGAAATAAGACCCTCCTACTACTAATGCATTATATCCTTCGTGAAACATGCTTGGTAATGATGATGGCACATCTATTTCGTCTTTATGATTTATAAAATAATCTAAACCTTTGTGATCATTTTTTACCCCAAGAGATTGAACTGTTTCAAAATATCTATCTACAATATGAATGGGTGGCAGTTTGTTTTTTTTGAAACTAACCATTAAAAATTTTTCCCAGTTTAATTTATTAAATGAGAATGATTTTTTTCCAAGAGCAGCTTTTAATTTTAAAGTTCTAATATTATGATGAAGATCAATAATGTAGTCGTATTCTTCTTTTTTTAATTGAGGGATAACATCTTTCAATGAATCTTTAATTGTAAAAACCTTATCTACATAAATATTGTTTTCTATAACAGATAAAAAATTTTGTTTAGTAACATAGTGTAGTTCTACATCTTTTATCTGCTGTTTAATGCAGCGTAAAATAGGCGTTGTTAAAACAATGTCGCCAATAGAGCTAAAACGTACAACTAAAATTTTCATTATCTATAGTTAAAGATGATTATCTTTGTTTGTAAAAATAACGAAATTTGTTCAATGTTTATAGATACGCATACACACCTTTATTCAGAAGAGTTTAACGAGGATAGAATACAAGCTATTGATTTTGCTATGCAAAAAGGTGTGTCTAAATTTTATATGCCAAATGTGGATAGTAGCAGTATTGAAGGCATGTTAGCACTAGAAGTTCATTTTCCAGAACATTGTTTTCCAATGATGGGGTTGCACCCTTGCTCGGTAAAAGAAAATTTTAGAGAAGAATTAAATATAGTAAAGAAATGGCTTGATTTGAGGAGATTTTCAGCAATAGGCGAAATTGGGATGGACTTGTATTGGGATAAAACTTTTGCGAAAGAGCAGGAATTAGCTTTTAGAGAACAGCTGTTTTGGGCCTTAGAGTTTAATTATACGGTTGTTATTCATTGCCGTAATGCATTTGACGAGATTTTTGAAATTTTGAGTTCTTTTGAAAAATTGCCAAAAGGTATTTTTCATTGTTTTAGTGGAGACATTTTTCAGGCACAAAAAATTTTATCATTTGGGAATTTTAAATTAGGAATAGGAGGGGTAGTTACTTTTAAAAATTCAGGTTTAGATAAAGTAGTTGAACAATTACACATGAATGATATAGTACTAGAAAC
>JBBIUW010000666.1:0-1639 GCA_037440045.1 Sphingobacteriaceae bacterium | reverse complement strand
TTAAAACTTGCCGTAGTTCCAGAGTAACTAACTGCACCAGCTACTAAGGTAGTTCCTTGCTTAATGGTGAAGCTTGTACCTGTAATAGTAGCGGCATTCATTGCAGTACTAAAACTAGCGGTGATAATTTTATTGACTGAAACATTGATGGAGCCATCAGTGGGGTCAGTTGTGATAACAGTTGGAGCATTTCCTGTTGTGAAACTCCAAACATAATTTGCAGCTAGTGCATTACCAGATGAATCTTTTGCACCAGTACTTATTGTTCCTGTGTACAAAGTATTAATTGATAATGGAACAGCCGGCACAAATGAAGCCGTTCTACCAGAATAGCTTACTACACCTAAGATAATATTAGAGCCTTGTTTTAAAGTAAAATTGGTAGTATTGATGGTAGTTGCACTCATTGATTTACTAAAAATGGCGCTTACTGTTTTATTTAAAACAACATTAATAGCAAGATTAGCCGGATCGGTAGAAACCACAATTGGCAAAGCTCCTGTTGAAAAACTAAATGGATAATTAGATGCCATCGCATTTCCAGATACATCTTTAACAGAATTATTTACAGTAATATTATATAGCGTTGTTGCTAATAAAGCAGTTGTAGGTGTGAATGACGCAACCATACCCGAATAGCTAATAGCACCCGGAACTACCAGTGTACCATTTTTAACGATTAAAGAATTTGAATTAATAGTAGTAGGATCCATTGCAGTACTAAAAGTAATTGCAACAACTTTACTCAATGGAACTTCAATTGAGCCATTGCCAGGGTCTGTAGAAACCACTGTTGGAATGGCTCCTGTATTAAAACTCCACACATAATTCAATGGCAATGCATTTTTTGCAGGATCTTTTGAAGCACCTGTAATGGTTCCTGTATAAACAGTATTAGCTAAAAGTGGACTAGCAGGGCTAAAAACTGCAGTTACACCACTATACGTTACTGCACCAAAAACCTGATTACCACCTTGCTTTAAAACAAATGTTGTTTCATTAATGGTAAGGGGGTCCATTGCTTCATTAAAAGTGGCGCTGATTTTTTTATTGGTAGAAACATTCAATGCTCCATTAGCTGGGTCTGTAGAAACAACAACCGGACATGTACCAACAAGTCCTGTTTCTTCAACCACTTTTTTACAACCCATAAATAATAAAAATGCAAGCGATGCAATGATCCACTTGTTGTAATAAAATTTTGAGAGCTTGTTGTAGGTGCATAGTGCGCCCGTCTCAGAAGAGAAATGATTTTTTTTCATGATTAAAATTATAAAGTGAAAGAAGAAAGTTTTGTGTTTGAGTTAGAGTTCTCAAACTCTTTAAAGTTTTAAAAGCTGATGCTTATAACAGAAGGTAAAATTATGTTAAGGATTTCCCTACGCGTTACATTTGGGAACCTATTAATTACACTTTTCACATGTTTGTATCCAAATAACTAATCTCAGATAATAATAAAAAAATCTATAGAGTCTTTACCCCATTCATTAAAATAGCTGCCATGATTACATAGCAGCTATTTTATTTATTGAAAAGTCATTTTATACCAACTTGCTTTCCGAATTAAATTTTTCTGCTTTTGCAAGTCCATCTCCCAAAAAAAAATGTCCCTTTTCTTTCATCTGCGCAATTTCTTTTT
>JBBIUW010000665.1:0-1639 GCA_037440045.1 Sphingobacteriaceae bacterium | reverse complement strand
GCAAAAGAATCTCAAAAACACACAATATCTTTAGGGCTTTTCAAACTCTTAATGTTTTTTGTCCTAACAATAGTGAAATTAATTGTTACTTCTTTTTGTTTTTAGGAATAGCTAGTACACTGTATGTTGGTTTGTTTTACATCATTAGTTTAGTATCCCTTATTGGCTTGTTACCATCATCTTGGATAGATTGGTTTGAATTAAAATTATATAAATCAAAAACCGAAATTATCAATACAAATAATGATGATATAAAACCTCTTCCTTTAAACATTGGCTACACACTAAAAAATTATTTTGTTGGAGCTGTTGCTTTATTTTGTCTATTGATGAATTTAGGAAGTATCAAAGATTTTCCATACGCTTTAGACATGAGAGTTGTTGATTTTGGAAAGATATTACGACTCGAACAAAATTGGGGAATGTTTTCACCTTATATCTTAAAAGATGATGGATGGTTTGTGTATAGTGGCTTTGATAGCCATCATCAATACATTGATATAAAACACCAAACCAAAACCGTATCTTACAAAAAACCAAACCCTGTAGTTTGCGAATTTGAAAGCGACAGATGGCGAAAGTTTCAGGAGAACTACACGTTTAATAATAACAATTATATGCGTCCTTTTTACTGCAAGTACTTAATTCGTAAATGGAACAAAGAACATCCCGAAAACACCATTAGCGACTTAACTATTTTTTTTATGAAGGAAACCAGCTTGCCAGATTATAAAACAAAACCTATTGAAAAAATTGCCGTGTGTAATTGCCAAGATAAATAATGGATTTTAAAAGACTCTTTAAATACATCAATTATCAATTAACTTCCTATACGGAGCATGATTTACATTCGCCATTTGTATATAACTTTTACATGGAGTTAATTAAAAACCCTCATCCTTTTGGCGATTTTGAGGAATTGAACAACACCCGAAACAGTTTACTTGCCAATACTACTCAAATAGAATATACAGATTTAGGAGCTGGATCAAAAAAATTATCAAACAAAGGCCTCACACACACTCGCATTATCAACCAAATTGCTAAGCATGGTATTGCACAAAAAAAACAAGCCGAATTTTTATATAGATTGCTCAATAAATTTAAACCTCAAACAATTATTGAATTAGGAACTTCTGTTGGTTTAACAAGTATGTACCTTGCAAAAGCCTCATCTAAATCGCAAATGTATACTATCGAAGGATGTGCAAATTTATTTGAGTTTTCAAATACATTATTTAAAGAAAAACGAATCCAGAATATTCAATCTATTCATGGTAATTTTAACGATGAGTTGCCTAAACTCCTTTCGCAATTACATACTGTTGATTTTATTTATATTGATGGGAATCATGCCTACGAACCAACCAAACACTATTTTGAAATGGCGTTAAAGAAAAAAAATGCTAATTCTATTTTTGTGTTTGATGACATTTACTGGAGTGATGGCATGCAAAAAGCTTGGAAAGAAATATGCAATCATCCTGAAGTAACACTTAGTTTGGATTTATTTTATTTTGGTATGGTGTTTTTTAGAACAGAGCACAAAAATAAAGAACACTTTGTTTTAAAATTTTAATCTGCACGTAATCTCTATTTTCGGGCAATAATAATCAAATCTACCGTATTCACGTCCTTG
>JBBIUW010000664.1:0-1655 GCA_037440045.1 Sphingobacteriaceae bacterium | reverse complement strand
CTCCAAGTTTGATTAGCCTTTCACTCCTAGCCACAACTCATCCCAACATATTGCAACATGTACCGGTTCGGTCCTCAAAAAAACACAGTTTAATTTTCAACCTGCTTTTGGCTAGATCACCTGGTTTCGGGTCTGATGTATGTAACTCCTCGCTCTATTAAAACTCGCTTTCGCTAAAACTACGCATAACTGCTTAATTTTGCTACACACATCAACTAGCTGACCCATTATACAAGAGGTACGCTATTACCTGTCATGCAGGCTTTAACTGCTCGTAAACATTCAGTTTCATTTTCAGTATTTCTTTTTATAAAACTTTAAAGTATCTTTCACCTTTCCCTCACGGTACTAATTCACTATCGGTCATTAAAGAGTACTTAGGCTTAGAGGATGGGTCCCCTATCTTCAAGCTAAATTCCACCTAATTAGCTTTACTCAATTTGTGTACAATATACTGGTATACGGGACTATCACCCTCTTTGGTTAAGCATTCCAACTTATTTTAGCAATACTTTCTACACTTTATAGGCCTAATCCATGTTCGCTCGCCACTACTAACGGAGTCTCGGTTGATTTCCTTTCCTAAGGCTACTTAGATGTTTCAGTTCACCTTGTTTTCTTATTATAATCATAATAAGGCTTTATTATAAAGCGTGTTTTCACTACGGAATAATTTAGCTCACAGACAATACATCTTACTAAATTACGATTATTCCTTTCTTTTAATGCCCAGGTTTCCACTAAATGTTTATACAAATCTTTTTTTATAAAAGCACATTACAACTAAAAATAAAAAATTTATATGCAATATGCATGTGGATAGTCCACATGCATTTACCTAATTATTTTTTTTTTGGTAAATTAGGTTTCGCAGCAGAAGCTGTTGTTTTTGGAACTTCAACACCTACTGTTTTTTTTAAACCATTTTTCAAACCATTTTTAGTACCTTTTGATAACATCGCCAATCTACTAACTGTATTAACTACACGGTTTGTTAATAATAGATCTGTTACAGAAGCTAATGAAATATATGTTTTCACGGCTTCTAAGTTACTATCATCACGTAAACTATTTACAGAATTTGTAGCAACTGTTGATAAAACTTGCATATCTTCTGAAAACCGTGTACCAACTGTTTTTGTAACAACATTTAGCGTAGTATAGCTATTGTTTAATAACTCAATAGTCTTAGGACTAAATAGATTGTTTGTAATTACAGTAGTAGTATTAATTGATAGATACTCACGTATTTTAATAATAAATGCAAAAGGAAGTATGAAATTTAAAAAAGAGCCTGCATACAATCCCCAAAAAGCAAATATTAACCAAAATAGTTGAGAAGAAAATGTAAATAAATCCAATTGTGGCATTAATAACTATATTATTTATAATTAGTTTATTTCTAGCGTTTTTATAAACACTCTCTGAGTTGGAGTCAAACCAACGACCTTATGGTTAACAGCCATACGCTCTAATCAACTGAGCTATCAGAGATTTTTAAAAATTATAATACGAATAAAATCAAGAATGTAATCAATAAAGCAAACAATGCAACAGCTTCTGTTAAAGCAAATCCTAACATAGCATAAGTAAATAATTGTTTTTCTTGAAATGGATTTTTAGCTAAAGAAGCCATTAAAGAAGAAAAAACTGTA
>JBBIUW010000663.1:0-1656 GCA_037440045.1 Sphingobacteriaceae bacterium | reverse complement strand
GGGATAACGCTAAAAAATCATTCGAAAAAGGTGTGTTAATTAATGGTGAGATGTTCTATAAAAAATCTGAGCCACATAAAGCATCAGTTACTGGTGATACAGTTGGTGATCCATTTAAAGATACATCTGGACCATCAATGAATATCTTAATTAAATTAATGTCTATCGTTTCTTTAGTGATTGCTCCATACATTGTTGGTATTGGTGGTTCAAGTTCTAAAGCTTGTTGCTCAAAAGAAATGGTAACTGAAGAAGTTATTAAATGTAACATCAACGGAAAGGAATATACATGTACAAGTCAAGCACAATGTGATAGTATTATCACAGCTAACCAAAAAGATGTGAATGAATTAAAAGGTATATATAAAGTTGATGGAGCACATAGTGCAGTTAATTTTAGTATTAAACATTTAGTAGCTAACACAAATGGTAGCGCTGTAATTGATAGTGGTTGGGTAAATTTAGAAAACGCTGGAACTAAAATATTTATTCAAATTGATGCTAAATCAATTAACACACAAAATAAAATGCGTGATGAACATTTAGCAGGTGCAGACTTTTTTGATGTAGCAAAATACTCTAAAATTACATTTGAAGCATCTGAAGTTGTTAAAAATGCTGAGGCAGGACCATTTGCATATACAGCAAAAGGTAAATTAACGATGAAAGCAGTAACAAAAGATGTAACTATTCAGTTTAATTATTTTGGTGTAGAAGACAAAGATTTTACACAAATGGGAATGGGTAAATTTAAAGTTGCAGGTTTTGAAGCTAAAACAACAATTAACCGTGTTGTTTTTGGTGTAGGAACAAGTGGAATGGTGAGTGATGATGTTAATTTAGATTTTACATTAGAGGTAACACAACCAATTAAATAATTGTTGGGTTTAGCCTAACGAAATCTTTAGGTTTCATAAAATGAGAAAAGCCTGTTTACGAAAGTAAATAGGCTTTTTTTGTGAAGATAATTTATTACATTTATTAAATAAATATTAGCTATAAAGTAGGGGGGGATAAGTAAGTTATATGTTAGTGCTTGAAGAAAACTGAAAACTAACCTTAGATAATTTTAATTTCGGCGGCAACAATTTCAAAACAAAATTATTTAGCCTCGTTTGGACCTCACTAAACAAGATAGACCTAACGCGCATACTTCCTTGTTACAATAACTCATTTCCTAACAAAAACATCTATTAAACAAGTATAACACGGTTCATAATCATATAAGTATAATGTATCATTTCTAATATTCTGAGTATCTAAATGTTTTAGACTTAAAGCGTCGGTTCTGTTTTTATCAGTAATGGATTTATGGAAAATTAAATAATCTGTTTTCATTTCTACAGTCCCTCTACTCGAAAATCTAGTGTTAAACCAAACTTTATAAACACCTTTTTGTTTAAACTCTATTACCTTGTCATCAAAACTTTGAGCGTTCATTGTATTAACTCCTGATGAATTATAAGTAGCAATCCATCTCCATTTCCCTATTAAATTAGAATATTCTCCATTCAATTTATCTTTTTTACATGAAATAAAGACTATTATTATCATTAAGATAAATATATTTCTATTTGTAAATATAGAATTCTGCAACATTTACTTTAATGATATTAATTTTATATTCAGGATGTTCTTTTTTGTATTTATATATCT
>JBBIUW010000662.1:0-1657 GCA_037440045.1 Sphingobacteriaceae bacterium | reverse complement strand
AAACATTACGAAACAGGAGAAGCTATTCCTGCAGATTATATTCAAAAAATTATTGATTCATCAAATTTTCAAAGCGGATTAGCAACTATTCGTCAAATAGGGCTAGCAACACTGGATATGGCTTGGCATAGCCAAAATCCAAAAGATATTGTAAGTGTCAAAGATTTTGAATTATCAGTAACTGAAAAAACAGATTTGATGCCGTCGGTTCCTGAAACATCTACATCTTGTTCTTTCTCGCATATTTTTCCAGGTGGTTACTCTTCGGGTTATTATTCCTATAAATGGGCCGAAGTAATTGATGCTGATGCATTTGAAGCGTTTAAAGAAAAAGGAATTTTTAATCAAGAAGTGGCATCTGCATTTTACAAAAATGTATTATCAGCAGGAGGAAGCGAACATCCATCAATTTTATATAAACGCTTTAGAGGTAGAGATGCTGATCCAAAAGCATTACTAAGAAGATCTGGACTGATTAAAGAAACGGTTTAAAACTATCTCAAAAGTCTAAAACACAATCCTGCTTCTATAGCAATTCCATTTATTGAAGTGGAATAGTTTTTGGCAATGTTATTGTCTTTAACATCTTTAGTAGAACTATTAGCTAAATAATTACTAATCATACCAACGGCTCCAAGTCGTTTAAAAAAGTAATAATGAGCTCTTGTCCCATATCTTACTATAGTGCCGGTTGAAGTATGATTGTAAAAAATATCATTGTCGTTGCCTTTTATGTTTATTGAAAATAAACCAGTTGAAGCAAATACCGATAAATCTAATTTTTTGTTTACTAACACATGGTAACTGCATTCAAACGAAAATTCAGAAGTTGATGATTTTACTTTGTTATTACTAGTATTAAAGCCATAATATTTAGATGGATTTATTGTGAAAATATCATTTCCAGAACTTAAGCCGATACTCCAACGATTAGACACGCCATATTCAATAACAAAAGGATCTCTAACTCCAATGATAACATCATTAGCAACGGTTTGTTTTTTGCCACTACTCATGTCATTTGTTTTGTAATTAGCCAGAGTATGACCTTCAGAAATACTAAGGATTAAAGAGCCTTTTCTGAATGATTGAGCGTATGAAATAGTAGAAGTTAAGAATATGTAAAGTACTGGTAGAAAAAATGTAAAAGTTTTTTTCATTGCAATAGTTTTTAGTTATATCAAAAATAGTAAAATTTAGGATATATCAAAATAGGGAGAAGTGTTAAAATAGTAGATGAAAAATTAACCACATAGGCATATGGTTTTAAACCTATAAAAAGTCGAAGATAGTTCAAGCTATGCTTGATACATAGAATTTACTCTATGAGAAAAATATGTTTTCCATCAACAACTTAATCTACAAAACTTTTCGTCTATGTATCTATGTGATAGAAAGTATAGTATTATTAAATTACTTTACGGCAATTACCGAAATCTCCACATTTACATCTAGTGGTAATCTTGATACTTGAACTGTTTCGCGTGCAGGGAAATTTCCTGTAAAAAATGAACCATATACTTCGTTCATAGCTGCAAAGTTGTTCATGTCTTTCATAAAAATGGTAGTTTTAACCACATTGGTTAAGTCCATACCAGCATCTTTTAATCTAGCAGAAACATTTTCCATTACTTTTTTAGTTTCACTTTTAATATCT
>JBBIUW010000661.1:0-1658 GCA_037440045.1 Sphingobacteriaceae bacterium | reverse complement strand
AGCCTCAACATTCTAGCTTATATAAAAGATTTTTTTGCGGTAGAGCAGTGGCCTGTTGGACCACCATGGTTTCTTTGGGTATTATTTGCTTTCAATTTAATATTTGCTCTTTGTTTTTTAATTGTAAAGGATGTAAAAACGAATTTCAGTATTACTTATTTACAAAACAAACCGGTTTTATTTTGCATTATTCTATTCATTTTTACCTGGCTGTTGTATGTTCCTCTTTCATATAACATTGGTGCAAGTAATTGGACGGGATTTTATCCTTTTGATTTTCAATTGAACAGAATTCTTCTATACTTCGGCTATTTTATGATTGGTGTTTTTATTGGTAAATCCGATTTTAATAATGGCCTGTTTGCTGTAAACTCTGCGATAGTTAAAAAATGGCGGTTATGGGTTTTACTTGCTTTAATAGTATTCTCAGGCTTGACGGTTCTTCCGGAATATTTAAACGAAATGAAAAGTGCTGAACGATTAACGGCGTTTAGTTCTTCAATTATTTATTTCAGTGTGTATACTGCGTCATGCACTTTAAGCTGTATTGCTTTCATTTCAACCTTTCGGGCAAAAACCAACACAGAAAGAAAATGGTGGAATTCACTTTCCGAAAACGCCTATTTGATTTATTTAACGCATTTCATGTTTATAACCTGGACACAATTTTTTCTTTTGAAATTTGATATTCCTGCTTTTTTAAAATTTGTTATTACGTTTATCATCACTTTAAGTTTTAGTTGGTACACAAGTAAATTGTTCAGAAAATTGAATCTTATAAATAAATATTTATAATCGTCAAAACAACAACCAACCGACAACAGGTTTGTTTTAATATAATAGTATCTTCAATTTCGAAGCAAATAATAATGAAGAAACAAATACTTATAATAATACCCTTATATCTAGTGTTACTGTTGGTCATGATCTAATAGAAAAACTATCTGGCTATGTTGAATTATATAGTGATAAAAATCTACATAATAATGATTGGATTGTAACCTTTGATAGTGGCTTAAACTATCAACTTACAGAAAATATAAAACTTGATTGTGGAGTAAATTGGGGCTTAACAAAAGAAGCCGATGATATTAACCCTTTTATTGGAATATCAACAAGACTATAAAATATATTTAGAGAGGTATTTAAATTGAAATTTTCAATTGGAACTAGATTAATTATATCTTTTTTAAGCATTATAATTGTTTCGCTATTAGTATCAATAAATACATTTTATTTACTAAATAACTCACGAAGTGAATCAATGAAAATTATTTCAGATAGTAATATAGTTACCTTAAAAGCCAATAAACTACGTTATAGTATGTTACAAATGAGTGATTCATTAAGAGGTCTATTATTAGAACATGAAAACACTGTAGAAAAACAAAGAAAATTATCAGCAGATACTGATTTTGTCACATCTATAAAGGAAATAAAAGAAATAACATCAAACCCTAAAATAACAGAGACAGTAAATAAAATAGCCGATATAGACACAACCCAATTAAATGCAAGTGAAGATGAAATAATGGAACTAATAAAAACCGATGCAGAAAAAGCTCAAAAACTTTATTGGTCAAAATATGTACCTATCAGATCGCAACAAACTAAGTTAATTGATGATTTGGACAATTATGTTATAAAAAATCAAGAAA
>JBBIUW010000660.1:0-1662 GCA_037440045.1 Sphingobacteriaceae bacterium | reverse complement strand
TAGTTTTGTATTGTAAAGGCTCATCGCCAATATCAAGTGCCGTGCTGTTTGCGTTGGCATGAATAAACCCAGATGTTTTACGTTTATAACCTCTGCTTAATGTGGCAATTTTAAAATCGTTTTGTAAAAGTTTTATAAGGTACTCTACATGTGGTGTTTTGCCTGTGCCACCTACTGCTAAATTACCTATGCAAATGGTATGAACATCAAATGATTTTGATTTTAAAATTTTCCAATCATAAAATAAATTACGCAAAGAGGTGATAATGCCATAAATTACAGCAAATGGAAAAATTAATATTTTCTTTAAAAGCACCTAAATAGTTTAAAAGTAGTGAATTTAGGAGGTTTTTATGTAAAAAGGAAATATTTTTAACTAATCCTTCACTTCAATCCATAAATTGCAAGATTCTAATTTACAGTCGTTTAGAGCTGTTTCAGTAACTTCTAAATACCCGCTTTCATAATCAACTTCTAAGGTTATTGTATTTGAATGCGAATTACCTTGAATCCACATGCCTGCTGGTGTTTTCCATGTATAAACAGAACCTTCGTGATATGGAACAGAGTAGGTTAGATTTTTTGTTTTTGGAGTAACAGAACTTGGGCCAGTAATAACATAGGGTTTTTTAATTATACCAAAAAAATCAGCCGCCCAATAGGTGCTATGAAAATTTTTATCAAATGAAAACATGCCTGTTTTTCCTCCTTGAGTGCTACAATTTCCTGTATCAACAGCAATAGCATGTCCCATACCTCTTACTCTATAATAACGAACTACTTCTTGCTGTTGTTTGTTTTTATAAATAGTTAGTTCAACATCCTCGTTGTTTCTAAATTTTTCAAAATGTTCATCTTCTACATAATCTGTTTGATGAATATTGACCCATTGTTTAATGAGTTGGTTTGCATTATTGCTATTTACTACAGGGTCTAAACCTCCATGAAACACAATTAATGCGGGATAGGAACCTTTATAATTTGGATTTTCTTTACGAATTAAATCTCCCCAATCTTCAGGCGATTTTGCAATCATGCCCAACATTGAAGTTCCTGCATTAATAACAGACTCTGTTGATTTATAAGGCCCTCCCCCAATTACACCGCCTTTATCAAAAACTTCTGGATAAACAGACATCATAATACTACTCATAGCGCCTCCAGCAGATAACCCAATGATGTATATACGAGTACTGTCTATATTTTTATTTTTTTTGAGATAGTTAATCATTTGCATAATTGATGCTGGTTCTCCCTTATCTCGGCTTTGATCGGCTGATCGATACCAGTTGAAGCAATTTTCTACATTATTTAAAATAATTTGTTCGGGATACAAAACATAAAATTGATGAAGTTTTGCTAATTTGTTCCATCCTGTTTGTTCGGCGCAGCCTTTTGCCATTTGAGTACATCCATGTAATACGACAACTAATGGTGCTTTTTCTTTAATGTTTCCTGGGTCGTAAAACATCAATTTTAAGTTTCCAGGATTGGTATCAAAAGGTCTAATTTGTATTAATTCATCTTGAGCATTAGCTGATAAAAACAGAAAAACACAAATGAAAAAGTGTATACTATACAATATTGAATGTCTTGATTTTATCATCTAAAAAGAGATATATGTCCGTTACGGATTATTTTTTTATCGTTACCTTTTTGTAT
>JBBIUW010000659.1:0-1667 GCA_037440045.1 Sphingobacteriaceae bacterium | reverse complement strand
CTTTATTGGCTTCAAAACCTCTCATACTTGGACTCCCGCCGCCAGCTTGACTTCTTTGAACAAAGACTTGTCCAGTGTTTTGCATCATATCTCCGCTATTAGCAGGGTTAGTAAACTCAATGTCTTTTTGTTTTATAATCTCTACAGAGTATGGCACATCAATTTTTGATTCAGATTTTCTGTTGGCAGACAATATGATTTCGTTTAAATTAACTGATTTAGCAGGTAAATCAATCGTTGTATTAATGCCTTCTGTTATCAAAATTTTTTGTGTAGCATAACCGAACTGAAATACAAAAGCAGAATCTCCTTTTAATAAATTAGAAACATTGGCAGTTCCTTTAATGTCTGTTTTTGTTTGTGTGTTATTTTTATCTTGTATAATAACATCTTGTAAAAGTTCACGTGTTGATTTATCACGAACTGTAATTGTTTGAGCTAGCGATGACATAGAAAGCCCAGTTAATAAAATAAGTAAATTACTTTTTTGCATAAAATTGAGTTAAGTAAATTGTTATATCACTTGCAGCTAGTGCTTATGATAGTTAATCTTTTGTTTTTTAATTTATGGGTTTTAAGCAAAAAAAACTGGTGGAGGAGTTTCTAACATATTGTAGCCTTTATGTATTTCTACAACAATATGGGAGAGTGTTACACTTAATTTTAATTCTGTTTTATTAATGTTGCAAAAAGAAGAATTAACAAGGTATTTAAGAGCTAAAAAGTTTTTTAATAAACTAAATGGTTCTTTTGTTTTGGATTGAGAACTTAAATCAAATAATTGCGAAAATTGTTTTTTCAAATCCATTTCTTGTTTATCAGAAATCACAATTAGTTCAATCAACAATCCTTTAGTTTTATATGAAATAATGTCGTATAAATTACCTTCGTAAAACACTTCTTTGTTGTTGTCTTCCCATGTAATGTTTTTCGAATTTGTATAAAGTTCGCTAGGGGTAATATTTATTATAGTATAGGCCTGAGGATTTTTGTTTTTTTGAAGGTAAGATTTGAATTCTTTTTTATAAGTTGTTAAAAAGCAATGATGTATTAAGAATCCTCCGGTTGAAAACAGGATTATTAAAATAAATGAGAATATGACACTTGCTTTTTTCAATTCAAAAAATCAATTTAAATATACTCAAATATCAAAAAAAACAATCAAACAACATTAGGGCTAGCACCTTTTTTAAACATGTAATATAGAAAACAAGCTTATTGTTTTTTTACAAAAAACCAGAGGTAGCACACTACAGATAGGCTTGCAAAACCTGTAACCATAAAAGTTAAACTCGGGCCGTAATTATACCATAATATACCAGCTAAAGTACTTGCAATCATTGTTAAAATACTTTGAAAAGCGGTGTATGTTCCTATAGCAGTTGCTGTATCATTACGAGAAGAAATGTTGCTTATCCATGCTTTTGAAACTCCTTCTGTAGCAGCAGAATAAACGCCGTATAACAAAAATAGGATTACAACAGTATATATATTATTGCTAAGTCCCATACCAAAATATACAATTGTGAAAATGGCAATTCCACCGATATACATTTTTTTAAGCCCTATTTTATCGGCTATACTTCCAAGTGGAAATGCAAATAATGCATAAAAGAAATTATAAAAGATATATAAACCAATAGTTTGTGTATCACTTAAGCCAGACT
>JBBIUW010000658.1:0-1670 GCA_037440045.1 Sphingobacteriaceae bacterium | reverse complement strand
AGGAGGAAAAGTACCTTATTAAATTCATTATTAAACGAAGAAAGTACTTTGGTTGCTAATGAAATTATCAAACAGCGTGCAGAGGTATTAGCACAAAATTTAAGCAAATGGGGTACTAGTAATGTAGTAGTGACTAACAATGATCCTAATTCTTATTCTGAAATAAATGATGTATTTGATGTTATTTTAGTTGATGCGCCCTGCAGCGGATCTGGGTTATTCAGAAAACAACATGATGCTGTTGACGAATGGAGTTTAGATAATGTAAATTTATGTAGCCAACGTCAAAAACGCATTTTATCAGATATTGTAGGTACTTTGAAACAAGGCGGAACTTTAGTTTACTCTACATGTTCTTATTCTCAATCAGAAAACGAAGAGATTGCAGATTGGCTCGTTCAAGAATTTGGATTCATTAGTATTCAAATTCCCATTCACGAAAAATGGGGAATTATAGAAACAACAAGTGAAAATCATAAAGCCTTTGGATATCGCTTTTATCCTGACAAAACACAAACCGAAGGTTTTTTCTGCGCTGTGTTTAAAAAACCAGGGACTATCGACAATCATCATCAAGTAAGAAAACCAAAACACGAAGCATTTTCAATTATTAAACCTAAAGAAAAAGATTTGTTTAAAGATTGGATTGATGATTTAGATAAGCATGTTATAACAAAATTTAAAGATGATTACTTGCTCACCAATCAATTAGCTTTAGATTTTATTAATAAACATTCCAACTTATATTACAAAAAAGTTGGAACAACCATTGGGAGTTTAATAAAAAACGAAGTGATTCCTCATCATGATTTAGCTTGGAGTATTCATCGCTCCAAACTAATACAAACCATAGAATGTTCGCAAGAACAAGCCTTACAGTTTTTAAAAAAAGAATTGCAAACTATTGAAGGGAATAAAGGCTGGAATTTGATGGCGTTTAAAGGTTTGGGGATTGGATGGATAAAACATTTAGGTAATCGATTAAATAATTATCTACCTAATGAATATAGAATTTTAAAATAAGTTCTCCCGCAGATTTCGCTAATGTCCGCAGATTTATTGTTAAATTTACATCTGTGTAATCTGCGTAATTCGCGGGAAATAAAATAAAACAAAAAACTATGTTTGGAAAATTTGGAGATATGATGGGCAAATTGCAGGAGATGAAGCAAAAAGCCGATGAAATAAAATTAAAACTAGACAACACAATTATTAATATTGAAGGTGCTGGCGGCGATATTAAAATTGCAATTACTGGAAACAGAGAAATTAAATCATTAACTATAGCTCCTGGATTGCAACACGGCGATAAAGAAGAATTAGAAGAACAATTAACAGTTACTTTAAATAAAGCATTATTTAAAGCTAATGAGTTAA
The DNA here is from genome assembly GCA_037440045.1 of Sphingobacteriaceae bacterium. Taxonomy (GTDB): domain Bacteria; phylum Bacteroidota; class Bacteroidia; order B-17B0; family Aurantibacillaceae; genus UBA4416. The sequence continues at coordinate 293 of JBBIUW010000658.1, read as the reverse complement.
ATGAAAATGAAATGAAATCAGTTGCAAGTGGAATGCTCCCTGGCTTATAAAATCACATAAAAAAAGACTTATCAAATTGATAAGCCTTTTTTATTATAAAGAATTTAAATTACAATAAGTCGTTTGCTAAATTAGCTAACTCACTACGCTCTCCTTTTTGTAAAGTAATGTGCGCATATAACGGCTGTCCTTTTACCTTATCAATTAAATAGCTTAATCCGTTTGATTGTGCATCTAAATATGGCGTATCAATTTGATAAATATCGCCTGTGAAAATAATCTTAGTATTTTCA
>JBBIUW010000657.1:0-1678 GCA_037440045.1 Sphingobacteriaceae bacterium | reverse complement strand
AAAAATTGTCAAATAGAAGCTGATATATACGATTCAATTTTAAATAAAAAAACATTAGTTTATAAAAAGCTGTAGCAATATATATATTTAGCTTATTGAAAGTGCCCTATATTTTTTAAGCACGGAAAATTTAAATAATAGGAACGTTATGCAAAATAGACTTGGTAATCTCTAACCGCTTTTTATTTACTACATTATATCATCACAACCAGTCATTGTAAGATTACCTTGTTTTATGAGTTTTAAAATTTAAATCACTATAGTAAATAAACATTTGAAAGATAAACCCCAAACATTTCAAATTAACTGTGCATCATTCAAGTAGTTGATTTTTGGCCAGATAATTTATACTCATATCGATACTAAAAATCTATTTTACTAAGCAAGTAAAATCATTAAAGTAGCAATAAAGTTCTTTGAAAGATATATTCGCAATTTTCCCAGCGGCGAAAGGCCTTTGGCATGCTGATGCCAGGGCGGCGGTTTTCATCTTCTACATATCGTTTTGGATTTAACGGCAAGGAAAATGATAATAATGTAAAGGGAGAGGGTAATGAGCAGGATTATGGAATGCGGATTTATGATAGCAGGATTGGGAAGTTTTTGAGTGTAGATCCTTTGACGAAGATTTACCCTGAGTTGACTCCGTTTCAGTTCTCTTCCAATAGGCCTATAGATGGAGTTGATTTAGATGGACTAGAAAGGTATGATTATAAGCTATTACTTAATACCAATTCAAAGCCTAAACTAGTATTTCAAAGTGTTAGTGAGAGAATGCCAACATTGACAGAAGCATTTCTCGCAATTTTCGGATATAATAATTTTTCAGGTAAAAAATATGATTTTAGTATTTGTGTTAACGTAGAACGAAACGGAGTAAATACAAATACTATATTCTTTAAGAGTTTTAAAGAATTTAATTTATGGCAACAAAATGGGTATTCAGTAGGCGAAGTTGAAACAATTGACACTCAAGCAGGAGATCAAGCCGCATTAATGTTCATGATGATGACATTGGAACAGAACATTGATTTGGCAGATAGAGATGTTGATGGATATACTCAACCAAGCTTTAATTCAGCAAAAGAAAATCCTTCAAATGGAATTAATAAACAATCAATTTCAGCTAATAAAGGAAATACAGCGGCAGCTGAGTCGAATTCAGAGGCGACTAAAAATCTTCAAGTTGGAAAGTACAATGCCATGACAAAGGCAAATAAATATTCAGGGCTATCTGCAGATCATATACCTTCCTTTGCAGCAATTAAAAAGTATACAGAATCTCAATTAGGAAGGCAACTCACATCAGAAGAAGCCAATATTTTACGCCAGAATTCCTTAACATTAGTATATGAAACAAAGCTCCATCAGACCATGTCAAGAACCTATGGCGGTAGAAATAGCAAATCTATTATTATTGCCGATGCAAAAAATCTAAAAAATGCAATAATGAAAGATCTGGAAACTTTGACACCAGGTTTGTTGAAATTGGGATATTCAAAACAGGATATAAGTAATGCTCAGAATGCTTTAATAAAGGGGCTAGAAGATCCAAAATAATTTATAAATGATAGTTTATTTCTCAGATTTTATTGATAAAAAATATGACGAACTTATTGAGTTTGATCTATTTAAAAAGTATTTTCGCGATTGTAAATTTTCATCTATTGAAGATGCA
>JBBIUW010000656.1:0-1678 GCA_037440045.1 Sphingobacteriaceae bacterium | reverse complement strand
CTGCGCTTCCACCTCCAATATTTATAATAACAGGAGCCGCTTCAACTTCTTTCTTTTCATTATTTTCAAGATAATAAAATTTTTGAGCAAAAGTACCTGGATTAGTCGCATCTGAATTTGCTTGAACTTTTAATTTAATAGTAAATTCAGGCTCACTTGGAACCGACACCCAAACTATTTTTGCTCGTTGATTTTCAAATGTAAAATTACCTCCTTTAGCATCTACTGCAGAAATCACATACCCAGCTGGCACATCTAATTGATATTTAGCAAAATTCCCTACAGCTCCCTTGTTAATTTTAACATCAGCATCAACAGAAGACGCTGAATTCATATTAGAAGGGAAATTTGCATTTATAGTAATTTGAGAAAAAACTGAAGTAAAGCTAGCAATTGCAAAAAAAGTGAATATTTTTTTCATATAGTAATTTTGTTAGTATCACAAATATAATTATTTGTTTTAAAATTAAAAACTTAATAGTTTACCTCAAAAGAAAGCGATTTTGAATATTTTTTGTATTTCATGTTCTTTTTTGTTCAATAAAAATATTTATGTATTCAATAAACAGAAGCTTTTACTAAATTGATTTAATTAAAATTTAACACAAAAGCTAAAAAATGTATGATATAATTGATATATTTTTGTCTTAAACCTATTCGATAAATCAGATGAAAAATAAACTAACCTTATTTTATTGCACCTTTTTTTTAAGTCTTTTTAGCATTTCATTTTCTCAAGAAAAAAACACTCTTAATTCAAATGAATTTTTCACAATGCATTACTACACTTTTTCAGGAAATGTTAATCAAGACAAAATTGATGATTTAGAAAAGGCTCTCCAAAAATTGGAATTTGTATCTGAAGCAAAGGTAAAATATAAAGCAGAAAAAGGTATGGGGCAAATTTCACTGGTAGTGAAAGAAAAAACAATTTTAAAAGAAGGGGATAAAACATTCAGTCCAACCTCTGTTAAACAACTTATTTTAAGAACTGGTTTAAGCCCAATGGAGTATTCAACTGGACAATATACTCGTTAATTATCTTCTTTTTTTTAAATTCTATATCACATTATATGCGAAATATTTATTTAACTCTTCTACTAATCTTTACTTTTAAACTTGGATGGTCTCAGTCCGAAAACTGCTCAGGTGCAGTTACATTAACTAACGGTGCTTGTGTTGTTGGAACAGCTGGTGTTTCTCAAAACATTGTAGGTTGTGTTGGAAATGCGGATGATGATGTTTGGTACAAATTTGTTGCATCAAGTACAAGTCACTCATTAACTGTTACAGGCTCTGCTTCGTTTGATGCCGTGTTACAATTATTTTCAGGAACCTGTGCTGCTTTAATTTCATCTAATTGTGTAGATAATACATTGAGTGGGCAAGTAGAATCTACGGTAGCATCAGGTTTAACAATTGGTTCAACCTATTATGTGCGAGTGTATCACTATGGCGTAGGTTCAGGATCAAGTACATTTACTATTTGTTTAAACAACCCTCCTGCCCCACCAGCAAATGATGCCTGTGCAAGTGCTATTAACTTAGCTGTAAATGCTGGGTGTGTGAATACGTCTGGAACTACATATGGAGGTACTCAATCTTTAACTGGGTGTTCAGGAACAGCAAACGATGATGTTTGGTACTCTTTTACAGCTACAAATTACACGCAAACAAT
>JBBIUW010000655.1:0-1680 GCA_037440045.1 Sphingobacteriaceae bacterium | reverse complement strand
CCTATTACAAAAACAGTTGAAGACGCTGCTTTATTACTTGAAATTATGGCAGGTAAAGATGAGTATGATACAACAGCTTCTCAAAAAGCGGTTGGACAATACACAAATGCTTTATCTGAAAATAAAAAATATAAGGTTGCTTATTTAAAAGAATGTGTAGAGTCTAATGGTTTAGACCCTGAAGTTAAAAAACAAACCTTAGCAGCTTTAGATAAATTAAAAAATGATGGTCATACAGTAACTGCGGTTGATTTTCCATATTTAGATTTTTTAGTGCCAACGTATTATGTATTAACCACTGCCGAGGCTTCTTCAAACTTATCACGTTTTGATGGGGTGCATTATGGTTACAGAAGCCCTAATGCAACTGACTTAGAAAGTACTTATAAAAAATCGAGAAGCGAAGGATTTGGGAAAGAAGTAAAACGCCGTATCATGTTAGGTACGTTTGTGTTGAGCGCTGGATATTATGATGCGTACTATGGTAAAGCTCAAAAAGTAAGAAATAAAATTCGTCAAAAAACTCGCGAGATTTTGGAACAGCATGATTTTATTGTAACACCTTCTACTCCAAGTACAGCTTTTGAATTTGGTAAAAACAGTACAGATCCAATTAAAATGTATTTAGAAGATATATTTACTGTTCAGGCCAATATCGTGGGATGCCCTGCTATTTCAATTCCTAATGGAATGCACAGTAATGGTTTACCTATTGGATTGCAAATAATGGGTCGTGATTTTGAAGAAGGGAATTTATTGAACTTAGCGAATCAAATTTAAATTGTTCATTAAAAAAAACACACTTAAAAAATGGAACTTGTCAGTTCGAGCGAAGTCGAGAACTTTATATTCGCATCTCGACTCCGCTCGATGTGACAGAAAATTCTTTATTTATTTAATTTTTTTCCTTGGTATTCTTTTTCAAAATTGTGCTCCAACACGTTTTGTGAAACCCTTGGCAAAAAACGAAAATGCAGTTTCTGCTAATTTAGGCGGACCATTAATTCATTACGGTAAAGCCGTAACTCCAATTCCTTTTACATCGTTTATGTATGGGCGAGGAATTACTAATTCAACAACTGCTTTTGCATCGGTTCATACAACAGCTATGTTGTATGGTAATTTTCAAACAGATATAGGCGTATGCCAACGTTTATATAAGCATGATAGTTTGGGATTTGGTTTAACTATAAATCCAGCGATAAATATGGTTTATGATAAGTGGAATAAAAATTTCAGAGCATGGCCACAGTTGGATGTCAACATTTACAAGGATATATTTAAAGATAAAGCATTTATATATGTGGGATTAACCAATTGGTTTGAATTATCAGCTAAAAAAGCACATGGCGAAACTCAAACAAACCATGCTTTAATTAACCCACACATTGGTTTAACTTATAATACTAAAAAGTGGGGATACACATTAGAGTGTAAATTTTTAGAAATGAATAAAAAAAATATTCCTAATGTGGTAGATTATGTTGGTATACAACAAAAAGGAGCCGTTGGTATTTACTTAAATTTTTGTAGAAGATTTTAAATGAAATATATTGTAATTATAGTTTCTCTGCTTGTATTATCTTCTTGTTTAAGACTAGATGATAATTTGTATAACGTGGAAGATAAAATCACGGAATATAAGTTAGACAATTATTCGGGTGAGCAAGATTTTATTTT
>JBBIUW010000654.1:0-1682 GCA_037440045.1 Sphingobacteriaceae bacterium | reverse complement strand
CGCAGGATATTAAATCTGGAAGAGGCTTCCATTAATGAAGGCGCAGCAGCAAACATTACTATATTTGATCCTGAAGCAGAATGGATATTCGAAAAAAAACATATCTGCTCCAAATCCAGCAACACTCCATTCCTTGGAACAAAATTTACAGGCAAAGTTATCGGCATCATTAATAATAAACAAGTTCATTTAAATAAATATTAAAATACATAATTTATGTTTTGATATTTTTTTGTAGTTTAGCCCTTGTAAAATTCAAATAATCGTTATTAACCCTTTATTCATAGAAAAAATGCTTAAAAAATCTTTCTTTGTTAAAAGCGCTTTATTTTTAACTGTGGGATTACTCATTGTATCCTGTGGAAATGAGAAGCCAAAAGAAGAAACAACAACTCTCCCTGCGCAAGACACTACTGCAGCAGTTGAGACTCCAACCGTTTCTTATACATTACCTTCTCCATTACAAATTGCATCTATATTCAAAAAATCAGGATTAAAATATAAAGATGGTGTCACAAGCCCTGAAAAGGATCCGGGAAAATTCACCACTAAATTGAATAAAGCTCTTAACCTTGGTGTTTACAGCGCTGACTTATCTTACGCTGTTTTGAATAAACAGAATCAGGAGTCGATGAATTTTATGAAGTTATCACGTCAATTGGCTGATAAATTAGGCATAGGAACAATTTTCGATCAGGGAGATCTTTCAAAACGCTTTGAAAAAAATCTGGGGAACGAAGATTCACTTGCTTATATCATTGCTGAATTACAAATGCAAACAGATATGTACCTGGATGAAAACGATCAACAGGAACTTACATCCATAGTATTTGCAGGCGCATGGGTAGAAAGCTTGCACATTGGAGCAAATGTATATGAGAAAAAAGACAAATCGCTGAATAACAAATTAGCTGAACAAATGACCATTTTATCAAGTATCATCAAAGCCTTAGGTGTTGTTGAAAAAAAGGATACTGATATCCCAGGGTTGATTGCTGATCTTTCCGCGATAAAAGACATTTATGATAAACTTCCAACAATTGTAAAAAGTAACGCTGCAGCGGATGATACTACACAAGAGTTAACATTGACAGATGATGAAGTTAATCAGTTGACAGTAAAAATTGAAGCGCTTCGTGCTAAATTTATTAAAGCATAATACTATTATTAAAATAATTTAAAATCGATGATTATGAAAAAGATTTTCTTAATAGGCCTTGTTAGTTTAGCTGTTGTTTACGGGTTTACCGTCATTCAAACGACCGACAATTGTGACAAAAAAACACTAACAGCAAGTTGTAAAAAACAATTAGGAGACTTTAAATACGACAGTCAGAAATTCACCAAAATAAATTACACAAAAAAGGCTCAACAACTGGAAGTCGAAGTTCCGGTATTTATTGGTGAAAAATACCGCCTTGTGTTTAATACATCCGGATTGCCAAAACCATTATTGGTGAGTGTTTTCACTAAAGATAAAGAATCAACAAAAAGAGAAGCGATTTACTCAACAAAAGATGCAAAATCAGGTGAAACCGAATTTATTTTTGATGCACCACGCGCACGTAAAATGTTTGTTGATTATGATGTACCTGCTGACACCAGCAGTCAGAAACTATCAGGATGTTTAGTATTTATGGTTGGTTATAAATAAACACAATGAAAAAAAAATTAATCTATAC
>JBBIUW010000653.1:0-1684 GCA_037440045.1 Sphingobacteriaceae bacterium | reverse complement strand
TTGGAAAAGGTGGTAGATTAAGCTGGAAAAGAACAGGTGTAGGAGATGATGTGTATGCTGATTTAATTCGTGTAAATCTTGATTGTAAAACAGGAGGCTATTCATCTGATTCAGCAACATTTGTAGGCAAACAATATTTTGATGTACCACAAAAAGGAAAAGTAACAGATAAAATTGTTACAGAAAATGGCGATCCTACCTACCCTAGATTTGATTCTTATAGCAAACGATTAGTTGTAAAAAACATTTATCCAGATGTTGATTATGATGGAGGTTTTGGTATGCGAGGAAATAAATTTGTGGGCTCTGGGAATGCACAAAATCCAGCTAAACTTTTATTTAAAAGAAACAACCAAAAATTCTTAGAAATTTCAGCTCGTTCGTTTGCAATGACTAAAGAAAAAATAAATGCCAAACCTGCTGGTATTAAGTTTTTTTTAGAAAAAGATTCTATTATTCATCCGGGCTTAAGTTTTGTATACCAAGTAGAGAAAAAAACAATTACTCTTTTAAGAACGGATGATGGACTCGAAAAATCTCCCTATTTCAATACCTATCATAAAGTAGATATGTACTTTGAACAACTTGTTTGGAAAACAGATGAACCTAAAATAGAATTTAATTTTTTACCAAATAACACACAAGGTGAAGCTTTTTTTGAGTCTCAAGATTTTTTCTCAAGAGCCCGACTGGAAGCTATTAAAGGAATGGAAACGGTTAATCCAGTTCTAAAAATGAACGATTACTACAATAATAATGGCAATGTCTTAACCTTCACCGTTGTTGATTTTGCTAAATACATAAAATACTTAGCGGTTGATTTAAGACCAATTATTTTTAAAATGGCAAATTTTGGATTGATATACTATGATCCAGAGACAGATTTAGTAACTATTAAACAAAGATTATTTGATTACATAAAAGATTTTAAACATGAAAAGGATTATGATATCCTTACTATACATTCTGTTTTTCCTAATAAAAATAATGCAACTATGAGTTTAATAAATAACACCTATGATATCACAATCAGAGGTGTTGAAAATGTTTTATTAAGTGATACTCAAAAAGTATTTATGTTTCCTCGCCATAATGAGTTAGTGCTAAAGAAAAACAGAACTATGGAATTTTCAGGAACTGTAGCATCAGGAAAATTTGAATTTCATGGAAAAGATTTTCTCTTTGATTACGATATGTTTAAATTAAAAATGAAAACTATTGATTCGTGTAGAATTTATGTGGTAGCAGGAGAACCTGATATTAATGGAAATTATCCGTTTAAACGAGTTCAAACGGTTATTGAAAACTTGAATGGAGAATTAAGAATTGATGCGCCAAGAAATCACAGTGGATATGGTAAAGCTCCTACCTTCCCTCAATTTCAAAGCTTTAAAGAAAGCTACACTTTTTATGATAAAAAAACAATTTTTAAAGGTGTTTATAGCCGCGATAAGTTTTATTATAAACTCGATCCCTTTACTATGGATAGTTTAGATAACTTTAGAAATGAGGGGTTAATATTTGAAGGAGAATTCACATCTGCTGGCATTTTCCCGACTTTCAGAGAACAATTAAAATTACAAAAAGATTACTCACTTGGATTTATAAGAAACACTCCTCCTGGAGGCTACCCTGTTTATGGAGGAAAAGCAAAATTTGAAAACGAAATTAGATTAAGTAATAA
>JBBIUW010000652.1:0-1689 GCA_037440045.1 Sphingobacteriaceae bacterium | reverse complement strand
TGCTCTTCCGATCTGTTTTTTACTGTATTTTTACTATATCAGTTAAAATTAAGGGTTCATGAAAAAATATATTATCATACTTAGCTTATGCATTGCATCTGTATTTGCATTTAATTTTTCGCAAGATTATTTCGAGATATCAAAGAATTTGGATGTGTTTAATACACTTTACCGCGAATTAAATATTGCTTATGTGGATGAGACAAAGCCAGGTCAATTAATGAAAACAGGCATTGAGGCAATGTTAGCGTCCTTAGATCCATATACTAATTACATTGCCGAAAATGACATTGAAGATTACCGAATGATGACTACTGGAGAGTATGGTGGCATTGGAGCTTTAATACAGGATGTAGATAAAAAAATAACTATTACAGAACCTTATGAGAGTTTTGCTGCTTACAGAGCAGGATTGAGAGCAGGTGATGAAATCATTGAAGTAAATGGAACAAATGTAGTTGGTAAAAAAACAGAAGATATTACAAGCATGCTTAAAGGACAAGCAGGTACGCCCATTAAACTAAAAATTATTCATTTAGGACAAACAACCCCAACAGAAATATATTTAAAACGCGAAGAAATTAAAGTAAAAGCAGTTCCTTATTCAAGCATGTTGAATGCTGAGGTGGGGTATATTAAATTAACGAGCTTTACAGATAATTGCTCAGGCGAAGTAAAAGAAGCTTTGTTGAAACTGAAAGAAAAAAACTGCAAATCATTAATTTTCGACTTGCGCGGAAACCCAGGAGGCTTATTACACGAAGCAGTAAACATTGTAAATTTATTTATTGATAAAAACAATGAAGTAGTATCAACCAAAGGAAAAGTAAAAGAGTGGAACAAACAATATTTTTCTTTGTATTCTCCTGTTGATACACAAATGCCTTTAGTTGTTTTAGTGGATAATAATTCTGCATCTGCTTCCGAAATTGTTTCAGGAGCATTACAGGATTTAGATAGAGCTATTATTTTAGGTCAACGTTCTTATGGTAAAGGATTGGTGCAACAAACCAGAGACTTAACTTACAACACTAAATTAAAAGTAACAGTTGCTAAATATTACATACCTAGTGGTCGTTGCATCCAGGCTTTAGATTATACGCATAAAGATGAAGAGGGAAGAGTTGAAAAAGTTCCTGATTCATTAATCACAGCTTTTAAAACTAAAAACGGACGAATTATTTATGATGGCGCAGGTATTTTGCCAGATGTAAAAACAGAAGCTGTTAAGTATAGTAATATATTAGCTACACTATTAAACAAAAATCATGTATTTACTTTTGTAAATCAATATTTGGTTAAACATCCTCAATACCAAACTACTGCTGCAACAGTAAAGTTATCTGACGCAGATTACAATGATTTTATAGAATATCTAAAAGACAAAGATTATAAATATAAAACTCAAAGCGATTTTGCTTTAGAGGATTTAAAATTAGATGCGACAAATGAAAAGTATTATGAAAGTATAAAAACAGAATACGAAGCCCTTCTCAATAAAATGGCCTCAAATAAGAAAGATGATTTAGTTCGTTTTAAGCCAGAGATTAAGCAATTTATTGAAGAAGAAATCGCATCACGTTTTGAGTTTCAAAAAGGAAGAATTGAAACAGCTTTAAAATATGATTTAGAAGTTGAAGAGGCGAAGAAACTACTAGCCGATAAACAAAAAATCACCTCTATTCTTAC
>JBBIUW010000651.1:0-1708 GCA_037440045.1 Sphingobacteriaceae bacterium | reverse complement strand
ATGGATAAAAGGAGCATCATCATCTAATGCTGTATTAATACTATCTCCTAAATTAATCACATTGCCCCATGTACTGTCTGGCAATAAAGTAGCACGGTAAATATCTTTCCCGCCAAAGCCTCCGCCTCTTTCACTACTAAAATACAAATACCTACCATCTGCCGTCATCGAACAACTTCCATCCCAAGAATAAGAATTTACTTGACCATTTAATTTTTTAGGTTCTGTCCACTCACCTGATAAAGAATTACTCATGTATATATCTCCATGATCATCACCACTATCTCTATAAACAAATAAATATGACCCATCGGCACTTAACGCAATAGCTCCATCATGCGAATTTGTATTTACACTATTTATAGGCATTGGCTTTTTCCATTCACCATCTGCATGAACAGATTGGAAAACATCTTCATAATATTTACCATAAGGATCAGGTTGTAAAAAATCATTTTGCAATCCACCTTTGCTTTCAGGACCTCTGTATGTATAAATCATAACAGATTCATCAGCAGAAATAATTGGCACATATTCGTCATACGCTGAATTAATTCCATTACCAAAATTGGTGATTTTTGCATTAGTTGGTGATGCATAAAACACTTTACCATTAATGCAGTATTCCTTAAGTTGAGCAGCGCTTTTTTTAGTTTCTGGAGACACTTTTTTGTTTGCCAAACACTTTTCTATCAATACAATTGCTTCATCAAACTTGTAGTTAAAATGATTGGCTCTTGCTAAGTCATATTCTATATTATCAACTTTTTTATTTTTCTCATACACCTCACTTAATAATTTTAAGGCTACTTCATGCTTATCGCTTCTGTATAAAGCGCATTTACCATAACAATATTTTAAATACTCTTCTTTTGGATGTGAATTATATAAATTTTCATAAAAAGGCAAGGCCATTGCATAATTTGCATCATCCATCATTAGCAAGGCACTTTGCATAGAATCGTTTTCAGTCTTTCTCCACTTTTTTGTATTAGTAGTTTGAGAAAACAAGTTTAACCCAAAGGAGAAAAACAGAATTAAAATAAGTTGAAATTTTAAAAGCATAAAAATGATATTAACTTGAAGTTCTAAAATAGAATAAAAAAGCGAGTGTTAATCAACATTTTTATAACAAAAACAATTAGTTTAGAATATCTAAACTCCCTAACCCTTCTCGCAAGACAATGATTTCATCTTGAGAACAATCTAAAACAGTTGAGGCATATAAGTTCCCAAAACCTCCATCAATTACTAAATCCACCTTTTTTTCATACTCTCTATGAATAACTTCTGGATCTGTAAAATAATCCATAATATCATCATCTGTATTATGTAAACTGGTAGTAATAATAGGATTTCCTAATTCAGTAATAATGGTTTTACAAATTACATTATCTGGAACACGAATACCAACTGTTTTTTTATTTTGCTTTAAAAGTTTGGGAACGTTATTATTTGCTTCTAAAATAAAGGTATATGGTCCTGGCAAAGCCTTTTTCATAATTCGGAATAATGAATTAGAAATGGGACGAGCATAATTAGACAAATGACTTAAATCACTACAAACAAAAGAAAAATTGGCTTTTTCGGGTTTAATATTTTTTAAACGACATAGTTTTTCAATCGCTTTTGGGCGAGTGATATCGCAACCAATAGAATAAACCGTATCTGTTGGATAAATAATTAAGCCATCATTTTTTAAACAATC
>JBBIUW010000650.1:0-1709 GCA_037440045.1 Sphingobacteriaceae bacterium | reverse complement strand
TGAGGAGTACTACACAAAATATTATTTCAGCGGTGGCAGGATCAGTAATTAGTTGTTTGAATTAGAATTTAGAGGTTAGAATTTAATAGATCATAGTTATGAACAGGACACTTATTTTAAACAGCATTCAGATTCAGCAAAAGATTAATCGTATTGCTTATGAGATTTATGAGAACAATTACGATGAAAAAGAAATAATCATTGCAGGTATTGCTGAGAACGGCTATCTACTAGCCAAGCGTATTAATGATGTTTTGCGTTCCATTTCTCCTCTTAAAACAAAACTGATTTCCATCTCCATCAATAAGGAAAATCCAATGGAATCAGAAATAATAGTTGCACTAAGTGTTTCTGAATTCAAAAATAAAGTAATCATTCTTGTGGATGATGTACTGAACTCTGGTAAAACATTGATATTTGGAGCCAAGCCGTTTTTGAGTACTCCGGTTAAACGATTAACTACTGTTGTACTTGTAGACCGCGGACACAACCGTTATCCTATCAAAGCCGATTTTGTGGGACTTTCCTTATCCACTACATTACAGGAACATATATCCGTAGAACTGAATAAAAAAGGGAAAGAAGCGGTTTATTTAAGCTAATATCTATTAGGAGAAGGCTATTGCCTCTAATTTATACTCCCACCTGCTCTTTTACAAAAGAAGCTAATTCATCCACATTGAGGTCTTTGCCTTTTACGATGTATTGAGCTTTATGGTAATCATCTTCCCGCTTTTCGAGTTGTCGGTTCACGAATTCATGAAGCTCTTTTTCTGTTTTATTCTCAATTAAAGGGCGTTTTACTTTTGCATTACGCAAACGGGACACAAGCGCATCAGCACTCATTTTGAGGTATACAGTTGTGCCATTGCTATTCATCAACTCCATATTATTGTAATAACAAGGAGTTCCTCCTCCACAAGCCACAACCTGATTGCTCATTTCCAAAATTTTTTTTAACGTGTTATGTTCCATTGCTCTGAATTCCTTTTCACCTTTGGTGGAAAAAATTTCAGGAATAGTAAGTTGGTATTCCTTTTCTATCAATTTATCGAGGTCTACGAAATCGTATCCTATCTTGGCCGCTAACTTCTTTCCTACAGATGATTTGCCGCTGCCCATGTATCCGACTAAAAATATCTTTGACATAAATTTAAGTATTTGAGTTCTTGTTACTACTGATTAATTATAGATTCAAAATCCAATAGCCGAAATTCTGCTATAACATGGATCAAATTGTTTCTATTTTCTACAATGATACTCAAATTTCCAGTTCTTTAAGCGGATATATTCATGAGATAAATCCTGAATTGTAAAAATTTTTCAAATAGAAATACCTGAAAATCAACCGTTAAAAAATAATTTCAGTTTTTTTAAAAAAAGCCTTTGCTAAATAAAATAGAGATGCTATATTTGCAATCCCAAAAAATAAAATTGGGGACTGCATTAAAGTGTAGATCAGATTCCGTAGCTCAGCTGGTAGAGCATTACACTTTTAATGTAGGGGTCCTGGGTTCGAATCCCAGCGAGATCACGGAAACCCTCTGAAAATAAAAAATTCAGAGGGTTTTTTAATTTTGTATTTTAGAGAATGGTATTTGGTATTGTATATAATCTCATGTTTCAGAAAAATGAAAATCATAAAATTCTATTTCATACTGACTTTTTTATGTAATTTATTCGCTATTTCTTTTGCACAAACAGAATCG
>JBBIUW010000649.1:0-1716 GCA_037440045.1 Sphingobacteriaceae bacterium | reverse complement strand
ATCAAAGCCATCTCCACCTGCAATCGTTGGTTTTTTGCTGACTTATAATGAATATCACATTTATTAATAACCGCTAAAGATTTTAATAAAAAAGGTGTTGGACAAAGTTGCGCTTGATCTGCAAAACGTTTTTTTAATGCATCACTTGCTTCTAACAACTGAACTGTATATTGATCTTTACTTACTAATAAATTTCTTAAATGTTCGCCAAAACCAATAATGAAATTATGACCATCAAATCCCTTTTTTAAAATTTCATCAAAAGTCACCATCACTTCTGGTAAACGGCCATTTAAAGCAGCATCTGTAAGTTTAAAGTAGTACTCATAATCTAACACATGTAGATTTTCAACTACTGCTTTATATGTTAAATGATTACCAGTAAACGTAACCATCTGATCAAATATAGAACAGGCATCACGTAACCCACCATCTGCTTTTTGTGAAATAATTTGTAAAGCTTCGGGCTCGTATGTAATTCCTTCTGTATTAGCAATATGTTCCAACTGCACTGTTATATCTTCGGCTTTAATTCTATTAAAACTAAATACCTGACAACGCGATAATATCGTTGGAATAATTTTATGTTTTTCGGTAGTTGCTAAAATAAACTTAGCATGTTTTGGCGGTTCTTCTAATGTTTTTAAAAACGCATTAAAAGCGGCGTTTGATAACATATGAACCTCATCGATCACATACACCTTATAATCTCCTAACTGTGGCGCAAATCGAACCTGATCTACTAAATTTCTGATATCTTCTACTGAGTTATTAGAAGCAGCATCTAATTCATAAACATTTAAAGAAGCTCCTGAATTAAACGACAAGCAAGATTCACAGGCATCACATGCTTCGCCATCTGAAGTTAAATTGGTACAGTTAATTGTTTTTGCAAAAATACGAGCGCAGGTTGTTTTACCAACACCACGCGGACCACAGAACAAGTATGCTTGTGCAATTTTCCCGTTTTTAATGGCTTGTTTTAAAGTATTGGTAATATGGCTCTGGCCAACTACTGTATTAAAGTGTTGGGGGCGATACTTTCGGGCCGATACTATAAAATCATCCATAAACTTGAGGTAAATTTAAGGTTTATATCCCCATAAAAAAGGTTAAATTATTAACTGTTTGTGAATAAGTATATATATTTGATTGAATCTAAATTTAGCCTAATACTGAAAAAAAACAGCCACATATTCTTCTACATCCTGTTTATTTTATCTCTTAAAGGATTAAGCCAAAATATTATCAAAGGCATTGTTACAGAACCAGATAGCATAACCCCTATGCCTTTTGTTTATGTTATTAATTCGCAAACTGGCCAAGGACAAATGAGCGACGGAAATGGCAAATTTACTGTAACAGCCAGCGATAAAGATTCAATTATTTTTTCGTTTGTAGGTTATAAACGCTTAAAAATTCCTGCTGCAAAATTATACAAGGGGCTTTACAAGGAGTGTAAAGTTGTAATGGAAGAAATGGCTTATAAATTAAATCAAGTGGTAGTGAGTGATTTTAAGTTAAAGCCATACGAAAAAGATTACATGAAACGCGTCATTGACGGCTCAAAAACAAGAGTCATAAATGCGATGGAAAGCCCAATATCTGCCTTATACATGCAATTTAGCCAAAAAGGAAAAGAACAGAGAAAACTTGCTAAAATATTTGAGAACATATTTATACAAGAAGAGGTAGGGAAAAAATTTAATGCTGAAA
>JBBIUW010000648.1:0-1725 GCA_037440045.1 Sphingobacteriaceae bacterium | reverse complement strand
TATAATGATAGGAATGTAAAATCTATGGTTGATATTAATATCACCTATTATGAAAAGGAACTTTTAATAAACTCTAGTGCGTTTAGGAAAAATGATGAGGAAGAAGTATTTAAGCCTGTAGAAGTAATGCCAGAGTTTAATGGAGGAGCAATGGAGATGATGAAGTTTATTCAGAAGAATATTACTTACCCCCAAATGGCAAAAGAAAATGGTGTATCTGGAAAATGTTTTTTAAGTTATATAATTCTGCCAAATGGTACTATTTCTAATATAAAGGTGCTTAAAGGAATAAAGGGTTGTCCTGAATGCGATGCAGAAGCAATTAGAGTGGTTAAAGCTATGCCTAAATGGAAGCCAGGTACACAAAATGGAAAGCCTGTACCTGTATCCTTTAATTTGCCAATCAATTTTCAATTGAGGTAAATGTTATAACAATATCGCTTCTTGCATTTTTTATTATTTGTTATAACTTAGTTAGATTAAATCTTGAGTCATGAAACTATCTTTCCAATGCCAACAGGATCCAAAACAAATGCCTACTAAAAATGGTACAAAGTTTTGTCAACATTGTCAAAAAAATGTGTTTGATATCCGACGCAAAAACCAGAAAAAAGTATTGGAGTTTTATCAGAAAAATCCGCATGCCTGTGTGCTTGCTTATGAAGATCAGATTGAGAGAATTCCTAAACATAAATTAGTAACTAAATCCACCAATTATATGCCCCATGCTGCGGGTATAATTGCCGTTTCGTTATTGCCAAGTTTAACTATGGCACAAGTTAATACGGCGCCAAACCTTCATTTCATTGGAACGGCGATACAACAACACCAACAGTCACAAGATAAACAGCCTGCAACCGAAACAACAACTCAAAAATATTTTATTGAAGGTAAAGTAACCATTACCGATAAAAAAACAAAAACACGTAGAGGCAAAGAAATTATTATCTACAAAATTGTACGAGATTCGAAAGGAGAATATATAGACGAAGATACACTTGCTATTGGAGAATTGAATTTAAATGGAAAGTTTAAATTAGAAATTTCAAAATCAACATTCGATTTACTTCAAAAAAAAGACGATGATGTATGGTTAAGTATTGAAGGTTTTAGCCGCGAAAATATTGAAGAATTAACAGCAGATGGCAATGTGATAAAAGCAGCTGTTACTGTTTCTGCTAGAAGAAGAGTGATGGGTGCATTGTTCTAATTTTAAAGTGATTTATGGGAAGTGTAATTAGGGTGTAAATATTTGTTTTATTCCTTCATTTTTAATGATACATTTATACTTCAATTTATTTATCAATTTATCATGAACGACGCTATCAGAAAACTTGAACCCACAGCTATGTGGAATAATTTTGCAGATTTAAATGCAGTACCTCGCCCCTCAAAAAAAGAAGAACGTGTAATTGCTTTTGCTAAAGCTTTTGGCGAAAAGTTAGGCTTGCCAACACTTGTTGATGAGGTTGGAAACGTAATTATTAAAAAGCCTGCCACTAAAGGTATGGAAGACAGAGTAACGGTTGTGTTACAAAGTCATTTAGATATGGTGCATCAAAAAAATGCAGCTACTAATTTTGATTTCAACACGCAAGGTATTGAAATGTTTGTAGAAGGTGATTGGGTAAAAGCTAATGGAACAACATTGGGGGCAGATAATGGTATTGGTGTAGCCTCTATTATGGCTTTGTTAGAATCAAAAGATATTCCGCATCCTGCTTT
>JBBIUW010000647.1:0-1728 GCA_037440045.1 Sphingobacteriaceae bacterium | reverse complement strand
ATTTACCAATAATTTCATATCGCCCTGTAAAAATACTTTCACCATAAACACTATCTGTTCCTCTAAAATGCTTATTCCAATTCATTTCTCCTCCCCATCTATCTTCGTAAAAATAGCGTAAAGCAACAGATGCTTCTTTATGGTTTTTTCGTTCGAAATTAAATTTATTAAAAAATGAAATTCTATGTTGAAGCGTTACATCTGTAAAACCATCCTGATTTTTATCTACTGGCTTTTGATAATTAAAATAATTAACACCAAACAATGATTGAATTGATTTACCTAACTGATATTTAATGCCTGCATCCAAATTATATTCTTGATATGACGTAGCCATTAAATCAATTGCTACTTTATTTGCATTCACTATCTTTTTAGTAATAATATTAATTAATCCTCCTACGGCTTCACTCCCGTATAATGATGACGCAGGGCCTTTAACAATCTCTATTCGTTCAATTAAACTATTTGGAATTCCAGATAAACCATAAACCGTTGATAAACCACTTACTATTGGCATACCATCAATCATAATCATCGTATAAGGTCCTTCTAAACCATTAATATGTATATCTCCTGTATTACATACATTGCAATTTAATTGTGGTCTTACTCCATTCACATTTTGAAGAGCATCAAAAATATTAGGTGTAGGATTTTTTTTGAATAAAGTTGGTGTATATATTTCAACAGGAACAGGGCTCTCTGTTTTAGAAATTTCTTTCATTGTGCCTGATACTACAACTTCATTTAAATTAGTTTGATTTTCTATTAAATTAAAAATTAATTCATGATTTAAATGTGTATAGGAAACTATTACAGTTTTTACTTGTTTAGTGTATCCAATGGCAGACGCAACTACTTCATAAGTTCCTTCAGGCACTTGTTTAATTTCAAAATAACCTTGATTATCAGTTGTAGAACCTAATACTGTTTTGGAAATACCCACAGTTGCAAAGGATACAGGTAAATTATCGAAAATTACTCTTCCTTTTATAATTCCTAACTCTTGTGCTATAAAAGAAATTGGTAAAACTAAAAACACTATTAAAATCCGTTTCATAATACAAAAATAGTATGTACTATTAAATATAATTAGGCTTACCTAACTATTAAAAAAAATACTACTTTTATACTATGAAAACTTACCGAGAAGAGAATTATTTAAAAGCTATTTATCAATTAACAAATGATGATAAAAATAAAATTGTAAGCGCTACAGAAATTGCAAACTGGCTGGAAGTGAAACCCCCTACAGTACTAGAAAAATTAGCTATTTTAGTAAAAAAAGAATATATAACATATAATAAATTTGATGGGGCAAAACTAAGTTTATCTGGAAAAGAAATAGCATTAAATATTGTTAGGCGTCACCGAATTTGGGAAACCTATTTATATAAAGAATTAAAATTTAGCTGGAGTGAAGTTCACGAAATTGCAGAGCAGCTAGAGCATGTAAATTCAGACCAATTAATTGACAAAATTTATGATGTTATTGGCAAACCTGACTTTGACCCACATGGTGATCCAATTCCTAATAAACAAGGAAAACTTCCAAAATCAGACAGAAGGCCTTTATCAAAAAGCATTAAAGGTTGTCGTTGTGTGGTGTTAGGTGTAAGTGAACATAGCGAAGTTTTTTTAAACTACCTCACTGAATTAAAAATTGGATTAAACGATAAATTAATTGTTGAACAAATTAATACCTACGATGACTCTATGAAACTG
>JBBIUW010000646.1:0-1731 GCA_037440045.1 Sphingobacteriaceae bacterium | reverse complement strand
AGATTGAAGGAAATATTAAGAATGATACAATAAAACATTCACTCCTCAAAGAAGCCGGATATAAGGTGATAGGGATTTGGGAGTGTGAAGTGAAAAATAAGTTTTTTGAAAAAACAATGATAGAAATACTAATTAATGGCTAAAAAATACACTACAATAAAATCAAAACTCGACTTTGAAATTAAAAAGTCTGATGACAACAGTTTAGCATATATAACACATTATTTTCAAAACAGTAGTGATGAAATTAGCGAGATATACAAAGCAAAATCTAAAGATTACATTTTAGATTTACAGGAAAAAGGGTTAATAGTATCGGAGCCTGAATTAGAACAATATTTACCAATAAAATGGGATGTACCATTTCCACCGGTGGAGAAACCCAAATTTAAGTTTATTGATTTATTTGCAGGAATAGGCGGGATTAGACTTGCATATCAGAAATTAGGTGGTAAATGTGTATTTACAAGTGAATGGGATTCATACTCAAAGAAAACATATGAAGCTAATTTTGGAGAAGTCCCATTTGGAGACATTACAAAAATCTCTGAAAAATTAATTCCTGATCATGACATTTTACTTGGAGGTTTCCCTTGTCAACCATTTTCAATCGCAGGAGTTTCTAAGAAAAACGCCCTTGGCAGAGCCCATGGCTTTTTAGATGAAACTCAAGGAACTCTATTTTTTGATGTTGCAAGAATCATTAAGCATAAAAAGCCATCTTGTTTTATGCTAGAAAATGTCAAAAATCTTGTGAGCCATGACAAAGGAAAAACTTTCAAAGTTATCACTGAAACACTAAAAGAATTAGGTTACTCTATACACTATAAAGTTTTAGATGGGAAACACTTTGTTCCCCAACATCGTGAGAGAATTATCATCGTTGGTTTTAAAACCTCAATATTTAAAGGAAAGGAAACTTTTGAATTTCCAAAAATGGGTGAGGCAAATTTTGCAATCAAAGACATTTTGGAAAAATCCGTTGACAAAAAATATACCCTATCAGAACATCTTTGGAATTATCTTCAAGAATATGCTGCAAAACATAAAGAAAAAGGAAACGGATTTGGATTTGGCCTTACAGACCTGAATGGAATTTCAAGAACAATGAGCGCTAGATATTACAAGGATGGTGCTGAAATTTTAATTCCACAAAAAGGGAAATCTCCTAGACGTTTAACACCAAGAGAATGCGCAAGATTACAGGGGTTTCCAGATACTTTTTTAATTCCGGTTTCAGACAATCAAGCATACAAACAATTTGGAAATTCTGTAGTAACTCCTTTGATACAAGCAGTTGGAAAAAACATAATAAAAGAAATAGCCAAACTGAATGAATCTAAAAAATCTTAAATCATTATTTTCTGCCAACGGGTGTAACAAAATTTATATAAAGAAATTATCCCCCAATGATAACTCGAAGAATCAAGTTTATTTTGGTGGAAGTTTTGAGATTTTAAATATTCTCCCAATATCAGAAATTAAAACAGAAGAAGCAGGAGACTGGAATAAAGAACGCTTCAAAGCAACAATTAATTTTTCTTGGATTGCTGATGATGGCAATATTTATCCCGCGCCAAAAGCACAACTTATTCTTTATCCAAAATATCCGGAAGTTAGATTTTCAGGTTTCTTAGCTAAGTGTCAGCACCCCCCTTCAATATTAATGACACAAAGACTTGCAGATCGTCTTTTATTTTTTGGAGTAACTAATAATGGAAAAACTTTGGG
>JBBIUW010000645.1:0-1735 GCA_037440045.1 Sphingobacteriaceae bacterium | reverse complement strand
AATTTGGTCGCTTCGCTAAATTTATATTTGCATTTGCAATTTCCTTTTGTACTTTTAATAAAGTTTTTCGGTCAAGACAGTTTTGTGGTTTTTTATTCCGCACTGCGTTTTAGCCGGGGAACGTTACTGGCAATAGCTCGAGACGACAAGAATCGACAGACAGAGAAATAGTTTAATTGTTGGTTAATTATGAAGAAAAAGAGAAAAATAATTTCAATACTATTTCTAATATTTACATCATTAAGTTGTTTTAGCCAATCAATAGGTATTAACTTTTACGCAAATAAGGTTAAAGAGAAGAATGCTTTGCATATTGACTCTGTTGCCTGCGTTTACAAAAGGACTAACACCGATTCAATATTTTATTTCCGATTAAGGAAAAAGGAATTGGGTTACGAAGAACAATTCAATGGTTATAATGTATATTGTAAAGAATTCAATTATGTAAAAATAAGTAGAAACAATATTAATCATTGGCTGTATGTTGGGAACTTAAAAAATGATTTTTATAAAATAGACTTTATCATTGATACATTAAGTTTGTTAAATAATACTCCGAATGACACATCAATTATAAAAATGAATTTTTATTACTTATATGGTGAAAAATACGATGGCAAAAAATATCAAATTCAAAATATTGACTCATATCACCATTATGCTAATGCTTATTTAAAGGAGAGCCAAAAAGATTCTACGAATTCAATGTTTAAAAACGAACGTAGCTCTAATGAAAGTTTTGCATCTTGGTATATTCCTCATGAATTAAAATATGGAGGAATTATAAATAAAAAATATAATTCACAATTTTATGTTGCATACTATCCAATAGGTTTCATAACTAGTCAACCTTCGGAAGAAGAGAATTATATTGCAGCTGGTGTATCTTATACAAGAATGTTTAATTCAAATTATATTTCTGTATTTCCTTACTATGGAAACATATATTGGGTTGGAATACACAAAGGAGTAAAGGTAGAACCAATGTATAATATTGGAAGCGGAAAAATTGAATATGCTAACTTAGAAGTTCAATTTGGCTTAATGCTAAGCTTATCTCTTTCTTTAGGTATTCCGACAGACTCTAACATCAATTCTTTATATGGAGGGTTTAAAATAGGTTATTCATTACCATATCCAATATTTCAAAAAGAACCTAGACATGAAAAACAAAATACAGAAAAGTAGCTACTGCCAGTAACAGCAAGCAAGCGCAATGCGGCATAGAAGTGAGGGCTTCGGCATTTATTATTGCCACATGCGCCAAGCGCATGCGGACAATTTTAAATTTGCCTCCGCTTTAAAAAATTTATATTTTTATTGAAAATTTTGCAAGCGGATAATTTAGTGCTTCTAAAACCGCACTGCTGCTTCGCTTGCAATACGTTATGTGCAAGCAGGGTTGACGATTTTAATAACAACAGGAATAGAATTTAAATCTGTACTTCTTTCATAAAATAAAACCCGACAGTTTTGTTTTTTTTGCCGACCGCTCATTGACTCGTCAAAAAGATTATCAGTAAATAAAGTTCACCGCCAACGACTTGCTGTGTGTGAATGGCTTGAAAACAATTATTTCCCACTCGATAGTTTTATTTTTTCGCGCAGAGACAGGTTTTTAAGAAAATTTTTTTTGAAATTTATGCTTCGACTGTTCTATTAAAACCACAGACTTAAAAGCCAATGACACTGGGTAAATCTGTGTGTCCCTGCCAGCACATAACACCGGCTAATC
>JBBIUW010000644.1:0-1737 GCA_037440045.1 Sphingobacteriaceae bacterium | reverse complement strand
ATTTATGAGCGAAAAAATGTTTTAAAATTATTTACGTATGATACAGAGTCGAAAGAAAAAAATAAGCGTAATATCACTGGGTTCGAAAAAATAAACAGTTATGCCTTTTCTCATGATGGTAAACGTATGGTTATTAGTGCGGTTAAAAAAGGGAAAGGACAATCAGATATTTTTATTTATACATTAAATTCAGGTGGAGTAGAACAGATAACTAATGATTCATGGGATGATAATAATCCTGTGTTTGTAGATAATTCAAAAGGTATTCTATTTGAATCTAACAGAACACATGATACAATTAAAGCTAATGAAGATGCTAAAATGTATTTAAAGTTTTCAAAAAACAACGATGTGTTTTTTTACAATACAGTTACAAAATCAAATTTATTGTATCGTGTAACCAATACACCAGATGTTAATGAAACAAGTCCGCAAGAATACAGTAAAGGAGTTATAGCATTTTTAAGTGAAGCCAACGGTGTTTATAATAGATATGTAGGGGTGTTAGATAGCTCTATTGCTTTTGTGGATACGATGGAGCATTACCGTTATTTTTATAATTCAAAACCAATTACAAACTATCAAAAAAACATTCAAGAGCATCATATCAATTCTCGTTTTACGAGATATGCAGAAATTGTAATTGATAATTTTAAAGAAAAATTAATTGTATCGCCTTTAATTCTGTCTTCTGAATTGAAACCTGTAAAGCTAAATAATACGTGGTTTAAAGCAACTCCTCGAACAGCCTTAGCAGATCCTGATAAAATTATCATTACAAATCCAGTTAGAAGGGATGAGAATTTAGGGCCTAAAAAAGTAGATACTACTGCTACTAAGAATGAGGGAATCGATTTTGAAAACTACGATTTAAAAGGTGATAAGAAGAGGGAGAAACCAAAAGAGGTTAAGTTCGATGAGCCTAAACCAATAGATAGTAATTCAAAAGATTTAGCAGTTAAAAATCCTGAAGATGTGAAAGCTGCTAATAATAATGAGCTTAGATTTCCAATACAACAAAACTATTATACAAGTTTTAAAACCGATCAGGTAGTTTCACAGCTTGATAACTCTTTTTTATCTACTAGCTACCAACGTTTTGCAGGTGGTGGAAGCCCCGTGTATTTAAACCCTGGATTAAATTTATTATTTAAAATAGGCTTAAGCGATTTGTTTGAAGACAAACGTATTGTTGCTGGTTTCCGTATTGCAGGAACATTAGATAATGAATATTTATTAAGCTGGGAAAATAGAATTAGAAAAGTAGATAGACAATTAGTATTACACCGTCAATCATTTTTAAAAGTAAATGGATATGCTGGTTTATCAAAAATTCAAACACACGATGCAAGATATACTTGGAAAATTCCTTTTAGTGAAGTTTCAGCAACTAAACTATCTATTATGTATCGTAATGATAGAACTGTTTTTGCTTCGGTGAGTGATGAAAGCTTACGAAAAGCAAATGTATATGATAATTATGGTGGTGCTAAAATTGAATATATTTTTGATAATACCAGAAAAAGAGGATTGAACTTATACAACGGAACGCGTTTTAAATTATGGGCAGAGTACTGGAGATTGATAAAAGAAGAACAACATGACTTGTTTACTTTTGGTTTTGATTTCCGTAACTACAAAAAAATTCATAGAGATTTAATTTGGGCAAATAGAGTTGCAGCCCGCCGGAAAAAGACCAATGCCCGCCAAAGCCTTTTTGTCCGGCGCGCGCGATTG
>JBBIUW010000643.1:0-1739 GCA_037440045.1 Sphingobacteriaceae bacterium | reverse complement strand
CAGGCTGAAGCTAATTTTGCAGAAATCGAATACCAAAATACGAAACAACTATCCGAAAAAAATGTAGTATCTCCTAATGAATTAGCATTAGCTAAAGCTAAGTTTGATAAAGCTAAGGCAGAGTTATCATTAGCTCAAACTCACCTTCAGTTTACTGAAATTAAAGCTCCTTTTGATGGTATTATGGATCATTTTCAGGTAAGGTTAGGTAGCTTAGTAAATGAAGGAGATTTGTTAACTACGTTATCGGACAATAGCGAAATGTGGGTTTATTTTAATGTGCCAGAAGCAGAGTACTTAAATTATAAAACACATACAACTGAAGAAAATTTATTGAAGGTAAACCTTTTAATGGCCAACAATCAATTGTTTGATTATCCGGGAGAAGTTAAAACAATCGAGGCTGATTTTAATAATGAAACTGGAAATATCGCTTTTAGAGCAACATTTCCAAATCCAAAAGGATTATTAAGACACGGAGAGACTGGCAATATTGAGATGGGAATACCTTTGAGAAATGCTATTCTAATTCCTCAAAAAGCAACCTACGAAGTTTTAGAAAAAAAATATGTTTTTGTAGTTGATAAAAACAACATTGTTCATTCAAGAGAAATCTCCATTGCTTCTGAAATGCCTGATTTATATGTAATAAATGCTGGATTACAAGCAAATGAACGAATAATGCTTGAGGGAATACGTAAAGTAAAAGATGGAGATAAAATAGAATACAAATACGAAGATCCAAAAACTGTACTTCCAAAATTAAAAGTATATGTTGAATAAAATCATTATTAAAATAAAAATTTATGTTTAGTAAATTCATTCAAAGACCAGTCCTTGCTATAGTTATATCATTAGTGATATTATTTATTGGAGCACTGGCTATAAAAACATTACCAACTTCACAGTTTCCAGAGGTTGCTCCTCCTGTGGTGATGGTATCTGCTTCTTATCCAGGAGCAAGTGCTAAATCGTTAGCCGAATCAGTTATTATTCCCTTGGAACAATCTATTAACGGTGCTTGGGGAATGCGTTATATGACTTCTGATGCTACCAGTGCCGGTGAAGCAAACATCCAAGTTGTGTTTAATCCTGGTACAGATATTAACCAAGCCTTGGTTCAAGTATCTAACCGTGTACAGCAAGTAACCAACCGTTTACCAATACTGGTACAACGTGAAGGGGTAGTAATTACGCCTGTAATTCCTAGTATGTTGATGTATGTCAATCTTTATAGTAAAGATAAAAATGCCAACATGAAATTCTTGTTCAATTACGCAGGTGTAAACATGGTTCCGGAGTTACAACGTATTAACGGTATAGGTCAAGTTAGAATATTAGGAAGTCGACAATATGCGATGCGTGTTTGGTTAAACCCTGATCGTATGCGCGCCTATAAAGTTTCGCCTGATGAAGTGATGGAAGCTTTAAACGACCAAAGCATCATTGGTAAACCAGGGCGTATAGGTAGAGGAGATAGTAAACAAGCTGAAGCCTTGGAGTATGTATTAACA
The DNA here is from genome assembly GCA_037440045.1 of Sphingobacteriaceae bacterium. GTDB lineage: Bacteria > Bacteroidota > Bacteroidia > B-17B0 > Aurantibacillaceae > UBA4416. The sequence continues at coordinate 225 of JBBIUW010000643.1, read as the reverse complement.
TACACAGATCGTTTTAATGACCCAAAACAGTATGAAAACATCATCATTCGTTCTAATCCTAATGGCGAAAACTTACGTTTAAAAGATGTAGCAACTGTTTCGTTAGGAAGTGAGTATTATGATATTTATTCTAGCATGAATGGTCATCCATCCGCTGCCTTAGTTTTAAAACAAACGTATGGCAGTAACGCTAGCGAGGTAATTGAAAAAGTAAAGCAGAAATTA
>JBBIUW010000642.1:0-1758 GCA_037440045.1 Sphingobacteriaceae bacterium | reverse complement strand
AATCACCTGGTATCATATCATTTACGCTTTCTTATTAATTAACGAATAAACAGCAGTATCTAAAAATTGTCCATCGAAATAATAATTCTCTCTAAAATAAGCTTCTTTCACAAAATTAAATTTTTGAAGAATTTTTTCAGAACCAACATTCGTTGGATCAATGTGCGCTTCGATAGAATGAAGGTTTAGTGTATTGAATCCATAATTAATAATTGCCTCCACAGCTTCGCTTACGATGCCTTGACGCCAATAATAAGGATGAAGCATATAGCCAATTTCTGCTCGATAATGTTCTTTTTCTATACGATGAAAAGAAACGGAACCAATCATTTTATTATCACTTTTTAAACATACTGCCCACGATATACCATCATTATAATTTATCATTTCATTGATTTTATAAATCATATTTTTTGTATCTTCTATTGAAGTATGTAATGGTTTACAAATATGTTTCATTGCCTCTGGGCTACTCCTTAAATAGAAATAATCTTTGGCATCATCCAATACGGTTCTTCTTAAAATAAGTCTTTCTGTTTCAAGTATTGGAAATGGATTAAAGTTTAATTTAAGCATAGACAAATATACATAAAACAAAAAAGCCATCCTCAATTAAGAGAATGGCTTTTATATTCAGTTAAAAAATTAAGCTTTATTTTCTTCAGCCGGAGCGTTTTCAGGCTTTGGCATTAATGCTTTGCGAGATAATTTAGCTTTTCCGTTTTTAGGATCTGTACCAATGTATTTTACGCTAATCACATCTCCTTCTTTTACTAAACCATTTAATGATTCGATACGTTTCCAATCATATTCACTGATGTGTAATAATCCTTCTTTACCTGGCATAAACTCAACAAATGCACCATAAGGCATAATTGATTTTACTTTTGCATCATAAACCTCTCCTACTTCTGGAATAGCTACGATTGCCTTGATACGAGCTTTAGCAGCATTTAATTCTTCTAATTTTTCAGCAAAAATTTCAACACGTCCTGTATTATCAACTTCTGTAATAGAAATAACAGCATTTGTTTTCTTTTGGATATCCTGAATTACTTTTCCTCCAGGTCCGATAATCGCACCAATAAATTCTTGAGGAACAGTTATGATTTCGAAACGAGGAACGTTTTCGTTGTAATCAGCACGAGGCGAATCAATTGTTTTTAAGATTTCGCCCATGATGTGTAAACGACCGTCTTTAGCTTGATTTAAAGCTTTTTCCATTACCTCATAAGGTAAACCATTTACTTTTAAATCCATCTGTACAGCAGTAATACCATCTTTAGTACCACACACTTTAAAATCCATATCTCCTAAATGATCTTCATCACCTAAGATATCTGATAAAATAGCATAAGATTTATTGTCAGCAGATGTAATTAAACCCATTGCAATACCAGTAACTGGTTTTGCAATTTTAACACCAGCATCCATTAATGCTAATGTACCTGCACAAACTGTGGCCATTGATGAAGAACCATTAGATTCTAAAATATCAGACACTACACGAACTGTATACGGTGTATCAGTAGGAACTACTTTTGATAAAGCACGTAATGCTAAATTACCATGTCCTACTTCACGACGTCCAGGTCCACGATTTGGTTTTGCTTCACCAGTTGAGAAACCAGGGAAGTTATAGTGTAAAATAAATTTAGTTTCTCCTTTGTAAAATGCACCATCAATCATTTGGGCATCTTTACCTGTACCTAAAGTTACAGAAGTTAAAGATTGGGTTTCTCCACGTTGGAAAATAGC
>JBBIUW010000641.1:0-1762 GCA_037440045.1 Sphingobacteriaceae bacterium | reverse complement strand
AAAAAAGGGGAAACATTTATTATCTCGTACATAAATAGCTAAAACTTACTTAAAGCTAATTTAATGCAAAATGGAGCGAGAAAATGTTAATGTTTATAAATATAGCAACATTTTGCTATAAATTGTAGCAAATTAATATTTATCAATAAGTTAGAATTAATATTTAAAGTTTTATCTTTACAATATGACAATTGGAATACTTCTTAAATATGTTACAGCGAAAAGAGTTAGGCAAACTCTCAAGCAAGGTCTTTCAATCGTTGGAGCATTTTTTATGCTTAATATAAGCTACTCTTTTAATACATTGATTAATTATAAATCAATGGACATTGAATCAGTTAAAATAATAGAATTTCTTATTATCTATGGATTGATTCTCTTTTTATTTTACCCTGTATTGGACTTTTTGTTAAGGTTTGTTTTTCTGAAATGGATGAAAAAAAAGATATTAAAAATAAATCGAGAAATTAAAGAGAATCACAGAACTGAATCATTAAGAGTTTTAAACAGTTATAAAACTACTGCAGCAGATTTTGTTATTGACTATCCTGTAGGGTTAGGATATATCAATATTAAAGAATTCGAACCAATCGGAGAAATAAAAGTATCAAACCAGGAAAAAGATGAGGCAATTAATGAAATTATTGGATCCATCAATAAATGGATGTGCACTTTGATTCATTTGTTAGTCACATTGCTAGTGGTTTTCAAATATTCTCCTATTTTAATGTATTGTCTTTTATCTATTGGTGCGATTTTGAGTCCGGTGGTAGTTTTTGGAATTATTATCCTAATAGAAAATATAGAACTTTTCGGTTTTGTAATGAAGGAATTAAATAAAAGAAAAATGCAATTTGTTAGATCTAATTAAAAACATCCATTGCTTTATCTAGCTCCTCAGAAACTATTTTTGCATAAATCTGAGTTTCACGAATTTGTGCATGTCCCATTAGTTTGGAAACCTTATCAATACTAATTCCTTTTTTTAAAGCTCTTGTAGCCCAAGTATGGCGAGAAACGTGAAATGATACTTGCTTTTCGATTTCCAGTTTTTCTTTTATGCTTTTTAAGTTTTTGTTAATGTAGGCCGTGGCGCTTGAAACTGCTTTTAAAACTGCTTCAGGATCATTCATCTGTAAATCGTTATCAAGCATCGGAAATACAAAACAGTTTTTATTTTGTTCTACTGGTTTGTATTTATTCATAATGTTTAAAGCTGTTGAAGGTAGCTTTATTGAAATCTGAGAACCTGTTTTATGAATCTTAATGTTCAAATGTGTGCCATCAAAGGCGGACCATTTTAGTAATAAAATATCTGACACACGAAGACCACCAGTATAAGATGAAAAAACAAACATATCACGATGTAATGCCATTCTAGTACCATCATCTAAATAAAGATTTTCAATTTTCTCCAACTCTTCTTCTGAAAGGTATTCTCGTGTGGTCTTTTCCAATTTCAATTTATATTTATTGAAAGGAATATGATGATGCTCAATTAATTCTTCACGGTAGGCATCATTAAAAAGTTTTCTAATGTATCTAAAATCTTTATGTATGGTATTGACACTATTTTTTTCAGTCTTCTTTAAATGAGCTTCATATTTATTCAAGAATTCAGGTGTGATATCCTGGAAATCTAATTTCCCATCCTCACCGATGTATCTTTTTATTTTGCTAAGTATGCCTGTATTCTTGATGTGTGATGATATTTGACCATTATCCTTGAATTTTTGGTTCACCTTTTCGGCAAAACTGATAA
>JBBIUW010000640.1:0-1762 GCA_037440045.1 Sphingobacteriaceae bacterium | reverse complement strand
CTGAATATTATTATGAAAAATCTTTAAACGAAAATGATGAACTAGGAACATTTAAACTCAGATATCCTTTAGCATATTTATATCATACAACAACTCGTTTTCAAAAAGCCATTCCGTTATTAGAAATTTTAATAAAAGATAAAAGTCAAATATCAGAATATGTTTATAATCAATCGTTATTAAAGCTAGAGGAGAGCTACATCAGAGCAGGAGAGTTAAAGCCGGCAATTGATATTAGAAATATTAGAATTAAAGAAAAATACACCAATCATTTTTGGGAAATTTATCAAGAAGTAGGCTTAATTGACGAGGCTATCAGAGATTATAGATTACAAGTAGCTTTTCCGAAAAACAGCGAATGGCGAAAAATATTTTATTATTCTTCTTTAGCATCTCTCTTTTTTAAAAAAGATCAGTTAGACAGTGCAGAGTATTATTATCGTAAGGGTTATGATGCTTCTAACAATGTAATTGCAGATACTAATTATGCAGATAAAAATCATTATTCAGAATATACAAAGTACTACTACAGGTCATTAATGTTGGGCAATATTTCAGAAATATATATGAAACGTAATGAATATGCTAAGGCTATCCCGTTTCTAAAAGATGATATTGAAAAAAGTAAATCTATTGCCGAAATAAGCAATGCAATTTTAAAGAGAATGGATTTAGCAGAGTGCTATTTGAAATTAAATCAACCAAAGGAATCGAAAGCATTCTTAGACACGGTTTCAGAGTATTTAAAAATTAATAAGTGGTATGATTATGATTATCGTAATTTGAAATTAAGAGCCGATTATTTTTTATATACCAAACAGTATGATTCAGCAGCTGTAAATCTCAATAAATATCTTGCATTAAAAGAAACTATAGAAGAACGTTTACGGAAAAATAAGGCTATTGCCATATTGGCAATTATGGATACCGATAAACAAAAAGCAACAGTAGCTAATCAAAAATTGGAATTGGAAACGGCTAAGTTAAAAGAAGCAGATCAAAGGGCTCATCGAAATCTTTTGTATGGCGGTATAGTTATTTTATTATTGCTGTTAATTGGGATTATTTATAGTGGGTATTTAAAAGCAAAAAGACGAAAAGAAATTGAGAAATCATTACAGGAAAAAGAAGTACTATTAAAAGAGGTGCATCATCGTGTGAAAAACAATCTAACTACGTTGAAGAGTTTGTTTTATCTGCAAGCAAAGTCTTCAAATATAGAAGAAGTAAAGAAAGCGTTAGAAGAATGTCAGTATCGAATTCAATCTATGGCTTTAATTCATCAAAATTTATACGAAGAAAATGAGAGTGGTAAAATTGAGTTAAAGCATTTTTTAAGTCAGTTGTTTGCCGAACTGGAATTATCTATCAAGCCTTCAGATAAAATTATTGCTATTGAACTGGAAGGAAAATCTATAGAGTTAGATATGTCAACTGCTTTGTTTTTAGGACTAATTATCAATGAATTAGCAACTAATTCTTTTAAGTATGCTTTTACAAATAAAAACATAGGAAAACTAGGAGTGAAGTTGTTAAAAGAACATCAACAGCTAATAGTTATTTATTATGATGATGGCGTTGGATTATCATTTGGTTATGAATCAACTAACGGTGGTTTTGGCTTTAAATTAATGCGTATTTTAACAGAGCAAATAAATGCAAAAATGACCTATCAAAATAGCAATAACAATTCTCAATTTATAATAGAAATTCCTCTTGAAAAATAAATTAAATATTTTAATTATTGAAGATGAGTTGCTCA
>JBBIUW010000639.1:0-1768 GCA_037440045.1 Sphingobacteriaceae bacterium | reverse complement strand
CAAACCATTGTGATTTACTTCGTTTTCTAGCTCAGTTATAAAATCAGGATAGGTTTTCTCGAACCATTCAATAATATTATACGCCAAAACTCTAATTGGTTGTGTTCCTTTGTGTACGGATGGATTATAAACACTTTTTTTCATTTTTATGTTGTTTTTTTAAACTAGATTTTTTCTGATTTCAATATTTTACATATTTCTGCTAACAAAACATCGATGTCATTTGAGAAATCAACCTGTGTCATATTTGGCAAGGAATCTGTTTTAGTTATTTGAGAGTGCAAGTGATTATCTGAAATGTTTTTCATAGAATTTAAAAGCCTCTCAAAATTCTTTTTGACACTTTTTCCAGTGTTGTATTGTGCTACAACTTGCCCAAAATCATTAAATCCGAAGATTGGCGGCACATGGTTTATTATTGTTCTCTGTAAACCTGCTACTGCTATTACAGAACCAATGGTGGAGCATTGATTTAATTCATTGCAAAGCGAAACAAGTTTACTGACATCATATTTCTTAGTTTTGATACTTGACAATTCATCAATTCGACTTTGTTCAATATAGGTAATGCTATTGTTTTTGAATTTTTTTGTGAGAGATTCAGCATTTGGGTTTTTAAAATATGTATTCGTCTCATCATAACAACTTCTTGAAAAGGAAGTTTCATCTTTTTTATCCTTATTCCAGTCAAAATTTTTTATCTTACTCCATAACTCTATTTCATCTTCATGCCACAGAAGAGTTGTTGTTATATTTATTTTTACTATTGAATTCGCTTTAATTATTCGACCATGAACAAAAATTTGCTTCCCTTTATAAAAAGGAGCAAGATACTCTGATTCTAAATCATTTTGACTTAATAACGCTCTTGAAGTAATGTATTCTTTTCTGTTTTCCTTAAATATGACTAGAATATTAAATCTTTTAAATATTCTAGGGTCACGTTGGTATATGTACTTGTGTAACCCTTGATTTGTTAAACAGTCTCTTAAAAAATTCAAAAAGTTAATTTTGTAATTTATTTCCGCTTTGTTTTTTTGACTTAACTCCTCAGAAATTGCAGCAAACCCAACTAATAGGTTTATCCAAAATCCATCATCCTTTGTTGGGCGTATTTTACCTTTCTTGTATGGAACGTTCTTGTTAAAATTAATCAGTAAATCATCACCAAAATGTTTTTTTAAAAAAGTTTCTATTTTAGTAATAATTTCTACGTACTTTTTATCACCTAGCAATGTTCCTCGACCCTGAAAATCCTGAAATGATGTTATAAGTGGATTTAATTCAGAAAGTAACTGAATGCGAATATCTTTATTTTTCAATAAGTATTTTTTATAGAATGCTTTATGATTAGATATTTCCTTCTCAAAAATATTATTTACAATGGTCGATAAATCCGCTTTTGACATTTGTATATTAAAGTTAAATAGTTCCTTTTTTCTTTAGTTTAGAATATGCATTTATTGTATTTAACAGAGTATAAAATACCCATTCCAATTGTTCTTCTGTTTGAATATTTTTCGTCGAATCCTTATTGTGTCTTATATCAAAGTTGTTTACTATGTTAAAAAAGTCAGAAACATCGCTGGTTGTGAAATAATTTACTAAATCTTTCCTAAGAGGTTCTAGTACAAAACTCAATGTTTCACAAGCATTTCTCATCTTATCCATAGAACGAGGCTCGGAAAAAAACAATTCTCGTGCAGTGTTTATCTTACTATCAGTTTCACCGTCTCCAGTTGTGATTTCTTGAGAGATAAGTCCAAAT
>JBBIUW010000638.1:0-1771 GCA_037440045.1 Sphingobacteriaceae bacterium | reverse complement strand
AGGGGAATGTAAAATTATCTCAAATACTAAAATTAACAGCATATACAAATAGCGCCCCAGCAGATGGCGATGTTTGGTTTGATGGTACTCATTTGAATTGCCGAATTGCAGGTGTAACAAAACAACTTGACAACTAAACTCATCCCTCAAATTATATAATTATCATGGAAAAAACTTTTGCACTAATTGAGTTAAAGCAATTTGCATTAAACACTCAAATTTTAAATTCAATTCAAATAGCAGCCATTCAAGCAGCATCACAAATTAAACTAGATGAATCTTCTCAAAATTTAAAAAATTTGATTAGTAATATTCTAAATAAACCCGAAGATACTACTTGGTGTAAAGCTGTTAGTTTTTATGTAGTAGTTAATAATACTGATTTAGAATGGGACAAATTTCAAGAAAAAATAAAGGACATAGAAGCCGTTTTGGTAGAAAAATGTATAAAAGCAATAGCCTCAATTGGGGCATAAAAACGGCACGAAAAAAATTAATAAGCCACTATTTAAGGTTGCATCCTTACAAGGATATTGTAATTGAAATTGTTGGCGGAGTATTTACTTACCTATAAAAAAAACATCATGATCAATAGAATTATCAAAAATTACATTACTACTATTATTGGCGCAGCCATCATAGGAGCTACAATTTATCTAGTTAATGACGACAAAACAACCGTTACAGAATCTACAATTTTAATTACTCTTGGCGGTGGTTTAATTGTAAGTAAAGATACTCTGTTAGGCAAAGATGTTAAAGGTGGTAGCGATGAACAAAACTAGTTTTACAATAATATCAGTAGAGAGCATAGTAATTATTTTACTATGCCTTTTGCTATTTAATAATTGCCAGGACAAAAAGCAAGATGCAAGTAATACAACAATTAGAAAAGTAACTGTTTATAAATACTTGCCAAAGTGGTATCCATTAGCTTTAACAAGCTACGAAAAAGGAGATAGTGTTATTATTGAAAAGCCAAGCGTTATAGATACACAAGCTGTTATTAATAATTACTATAAGCGTTACACTTTTAATGACAGTATAAGCGATACAAATATTATTATCAATAGCCAGGTAATCGTAGCAAAAAATATAGTTGAAAAAAGCAACATAAAATATAAGCTGCTACAGCCAATTACAAGCACTACTGTAACCATCGAAAAAGTAAAAGAAACAAAGCCACGCCCAATTTTATTAGCAGGTGCAGAAATAGGATTTAATAAAACTCGGTTTATAAGCGAAGTTAGTCCTGGCTTAATTTTCATCACAAAAAAACGCCAGGCATTTGGTGTAGGCTATGAGTTATTAAATCAATCGTATCAAGCTAAGGTTTATCTTCCAATTTATAAATAGGTAATAATCTAAAATAAGATTAAACCATGTTATCAAATAATCAAGCTCAATACATTCAGTATGTAGAAGATGCCATCATTAACGATGTTTTTTACAAGCATAATAAAACTCGTTTGGAGAACGTTGCTAAATCCTATGGCATACTCGACCAAAACCATGTTAAAGAACTCACAGAGCTTGCTCTCGTATTAAGAGCAAGATTTTTGGCACACGAGCCAAACAAATCAATCAAACAAAGGTTTGAAAAAATTGTAAGCCTTTACAACAAACAAGTAAATCTAAGCCATCGTACCAGTCAAAGTATGTTGCTGCAACAATACAGCACACCCGCACCTATAGCTTATTTAATGGGTGTGTTTTGTGGTATTGATAAACCAGGTAATTATTTTGAACCATGCGCAGGTAATGGATTATT
>JBBIUW010000637.1:0-1775 GCA_037440045.1 Sphingobacteriaceae bacterium | reverse complement strand
TTAAGTTGGTTATTTTACCTTTAAATTTTGCTTTTGGAAATGCTTTTGTATCTAAGAACTTATCACTGTTAAAATGTTTCTGCATTAATGCTTTTTTAAATTCAAAGCTTTGCATTGGCACCACCATAATTACATCTCCATCTGTTTTATTTAATGTAGAAGTTGAAGCAAAGTTGTTAGCATTTATATCTTCTGCATCTGTATGCGAAAAAATATCTACCTGACTTTTGGTACTTACTAATTTTTCATCGCTTTGTTTAAAGCTAAATAAACCTACTAATGCTGCAATTGCTACTACTGTTTTAATTCCTGTTTTCATAATGCTGTTTGATTGGTTTTTATTTTATTGATTAATTTATTTTTAATTTGAAATGTCACATTTTTCTAGAACTACGTTTTCGTATAGCTCCATATCAGAGTCGTAACTTGCACCTGAGCGAATGATGCCTTTAATTTTTGCTTTACCACCAACTTTTAAAGAAGATGCATTGTTGTTAGTTGATGGCATAAACGTACAGCTTACACCTGCTTTAGCAGTGTCTTCTTTTAGAAGGACAACCGTTTGATTATTCATATCGGTATCAATTTTGCTAATTGTACCATTAATAATAATTATTTTTGATTCGCCATTTTCGCCAAGATACTTTGCGTTGGCAATTTTTTCATTAGTTAAATATTCATTAACTAATTGATTTGCGCTAAATGAATAATCTGCTTTTTGTGCTTGAACATCTAAATGAGGCATGTTCCACAAATAAAATACATAGCCACCACCAATTAATCCTGCCGTTAAAAGGCTTAATAAAATAATTTTAGTTTTCTTTTTCATAAATAAAGTTTCTAGTTCTATGTAGATAGTAGTAGAAACTTTGAAAACCTTACAAGAAAAAATAATTATTTCAAGTTTCCATCCATTGCTTTCTGTATGCGGAGTTTAGAGGTATCAGATAGCTTAAATTCAGACGGATTAGAAATTTTTAGATGATTAGATTTTAAAACATTTTCAATTAAAACACTTTGTTTTTTATAATCGGCACATTTACTACACATTTTAAGATGCATAGCTAACTGCAATTTATCCATAAATGACAAAGGTTTGCTATTTCCTTTTTCAATTAAGTAAGTAGCCTTTTTGCAGGACAACATTAATATGTGCATTAACTTTTTCATTTTATTATGCTTTAAACCAGTTTTTTTCGAGGCAAGCCCTTAATTGCAATTTTGCTCTATGAATTATTACCCAATAGTTAGTCGGGGTAATATTTAATTCCTTACAAACAATTTCAGTTTCTTGCTCCTCCACTAATTTTAACAATATTAATTGCTTTTGACTATCAGGCAATTTATCTATGCAACCATTTAAGGCAGAACCTAGTTCCTTATTTTCAATTGAAAAAGAATGGTCGTTACCCCAATTTTTAGGAGCTGCGTTTTCTTTCCAATCTCCATCTTCTGTAAAATAATTGTCTATGTATGAGTCTTCTTCAATTCCAAACTTAGAATTTGAGATTTCGTATTTAGTAGAAGCTTTACGGTAATGGTCGGCTATTTTAAATTTAAGAATTGAAAATAACCAGGTTCTTTCTGAACTTTGCCCTTTAAAATTTGATAAAGATTTTAAACCTGCTAAAAATGTTTCCTGAACTAAATCCTCTGCCAAACCTGAATGGCCTGTTTTATTCATAGCATAGCCAAATAATTCATCAGAATACGTTTTAATCCAATTATTTGGGTTTAATATGTTTTGAGGCTGATTCACTTTATTTGGCAAATAT
>JBBIUW010000636.1:0-1775 GCA_037440045.1 Sphingobacteriaceae bacterium | reverse complement strand
CAGCATCGATATCAGCACCCATAAAAGCAATTAATTTATCTTTTACAGAAGCAGTTCCTTTTGGTAAAAACGATTGTAATAAATCAGTATAAGTTAAAGTGTTGGCATTTTTAATTTTATACGAATCATCTGTTAAACCTAACTTTACAAATACATTCCAGGCTTTGCAATACCCTGGCATACGTAATGTACCACGTAACATGGTATTAGCATCATTTAATCCATAAGGTTCTTTATAACCAATACTATCACGGTTTGCATAAGCATCAAATTTACCATATCCCTCCACTTCAATGGTTTCTATTTGAGTGTAAATACGATTATATGGTATAAATTTTAATTTACCATCTTCAATAAATTGTGCAGTACCTTGTCCAGCTAAAATAACATTTCTTGGATTCCAACTAAATTTGTATCCCCACGGATTATCGTTACTTTCTGGAGCCACTAACCCTCCACAAAACGATTTAAAACTAGTTATTTTTCCACCTTTTTCTTGAATTTCATGAATCACTTTCATGGCAGAAGCGTGATCAATGCCAGGATCTAAGCCACACTCGTTTAATAATAACAAATTCTTTTGTTTAGCTTCCGCATCTAAGTCTTTCATATCCTGACTCACATAACTAGCTGTTGCAAGATGCTTACTAAACTTAACACAATCTCTGGCAACATCACCATGCATAAACGCAGGTAACATAGATATTACAAAATCTGCCTGTTTAATTAATTCTTCTCTTAAAGTTATATTATGCACATCAAACTCTACAGCATTAGCAACATCTTTATAGCTGCTAAGCTTAGATTCTACAGCTGTCTTATTAGCATCTGCAATAGTAATATGCCACGAATACGTTTTAGCATTCGATAAAAAGTAATTAATTAAACTAGACGAAGAGCGACCAGCTCCAATGATTAATATTTTGCTCATAAAATAAATTCTGCACAAAAATAACCTTAAATTTGTTATCAAAACAGATAATATGTTTCAAAAGCTAAAAGTCCTATTTTATTTACTTTTTTGTGGGCTTTCTGTGTATGCTCAGAGCAATGCTTTAGTTATTTTTAGCGAATCAGGGCATCCATTTTATTTATCTGTCAATCACGAATCCATTAACACAACTGCTCAATCTAATGTTAAGGTTTTTGATTTAGCAACTGGCTGGAATATGATAGACATCAAAATCCCTGGTATAAAGAAGGAGTTACGTTTAAAAGACTCCATTTTACTAAGTGGAAAATCAAAATTTTTAAATAAAGAATTTACCTATGTGTTAATTGAAAAAGAGGAAAAATTAAGTTTACAATTTAAATCTATTTCTGAACTATCTGGTCCACAAACTCCTCCAGTTCCAGAAGCACCAAAAGAAACGGTACCTTTGGTTGATAACAGTATTTATGGAAACTTATATAAAGCGGTTAACAACAAACCTGTTTTTTACCACAATTACGATAGTACAACCTCAACTTGTAAAACTGTATTAACAGATAAAGAAATAAAATACGCACTTAATTTATTTAGCAAATCCAATGATGCAGAAGCAATTTATCGTTATTTAAATCAGATAATAGATAACAACTGCTATAACACTTTACAATTAAGAGAGCTTTTAGAATCTACCCCCATTGAGATGGATAAATTAAATTCTGCAAAAAAAGCATATACTCACTTAACGGATCAACAAAACATAAATACATTATTACTTGTATTTAAATATCCTACTATAAAAGAATCGTTTCAGGCTTTTATTACTGAACAAGAAAACGCTGCTGTC
>JBBIUW010000635.1:0-1790 GCA_037440045.1 Sphingobacteriaceae bacterium | reverse complement strand
ATAAGGCTACATTGGAACTAGCGATTAGCTGGATTAAAAAATCTGTTGAATTACAGAATGAATACTATAATAATGATACTTATGCTGCTTTGCTTTATAAAATTGGAAATAAACCGGAAGCGATAAGTGTGGCAAACAAGGCAATTGGACTAGGTAAAAAAGAGGGAAGTGACGTTACGGAAACTCAAAAATTGCTTGTTAAAATAAAGGCGCTTAAATAATATAAAAAAACAGGTAAGTAAGTTTTGTTAAAAACATGATATGTGTCAGCTTGTCTTCGGCAATAGCATTAGATATTGACCATTCAAAATGTGAATAGAATTGTATAAAAATTTGTTGTAAAAAGTAAATGAAAGATTTTAATTTGTTCGGTACTGAAATACTTTTTATTCACTAAACAATTGAGCAAAATGGGAAATAGGAAAACAGTTTATTTGATTGAAAATAATGCGATAGACATTTTCATTACCGAAAGATTATTGGAAAAGTTCTCTGATCGTGTAAAATTATTTACTTTCTCGAATTCTTCCGATGCTTTGAATCACATTACAATAAATAAAATCATACCTCATTATATTTTAATAAGTATCGGTTATCCGGCATGCAATGATCTTGACTTCCTTCATCAATTCAAAAAATTGAAAATTGAAAAAGAAAAAACTTCAATTTACGTTCTTTCAACATTAGTATTAGCAAGTGATATTAAAAAAGTAACAAGAGATCACAAGCAAATTGGATATATTGAAAAACCATTGACAGTAGAGAAACTAAGTTCAATTCTCAGCGAAGAACATTCGAATGTAGTGTTAATGGAATACAAAACAGAATAAATCTGGTTTTACGATTAGCTCGCCAAGTGATGCCTTATTGTATACAACATTAAAGTTGAATTTTTAGGAAAGTAATTTATGTTTAACAGCGTACATAACAATTCCGATAGCATTTTTGGCTTTTGTCTTTTTTAAAATATTATCTCTATGCCAATCAACTGTTCTATTACTTATACCTAGGCTTTCAGCAATTTCCTTATTAGTCATCTCCTGACAAATTAAATTTACAATCTCAATTTCTCGATCCGACAAATCTATCCTTTTGAAATCCGGATTTATTTTTTCATTGTTGAGTAATTTCTTTACCATCAAAGGGGACACTTTATCATTAAAGTAATATCCCGTCTCTATTACAGCATGTATAGAATCTACAACAGTTTCAATATCGTTATTTTTCAATAAAAATCCGTGAGCACCTTTTTCAATTAAATGAACAACCAGAGCTTCTTCATTGTAGGTAGTTAGAATTACAATCTTAATGTCAGGGTGATTTTGGTGTAAAAATTCCGTTGTTTTAATTCCATCCATCACAGGCATTTCAATATCTAAAAGCACAACATCCGGTTTTCCTTGTTTAATCAAGTTGCAAAGCTCCTGTCCATTTTCTGCTTCATGCATAACTGACAAATCATCAAATTCCTCGATCATTGTAATAAGCCCTTTTCTGAAAAGGTTATGGTCATCGACAACTGCAAGCATAATTTTATCTTTCATGAGTAGAAATATTTAGGGTTATTACAGATTCACCGTGTTCATTAACTCCATAATCAACAGAAGCTTTAATTAGTTCTAATCGCAGATCAAAATATTTTAACTCAGTTTGAAAGAGGTTTGTTAAACTATCCAGAGTCATATTAATTCCGTTGTAAACAATTTCTGTAATTACTCCATTCTTATCGGATTTCATCGAAACTCGTATTTCAGTTGCTTTAGAATGCTTAATTATATTATTTAAAATTT
>JBBIUW010000634.1:0-1792 GCA_037440045.1 Sphingobacteriaceae bacterium | reverse complement strand
TATCCAAGAAGTGAGTGCTGGATTATTGGCTTTTATGATCATAATATATTAGTTAAAAAAAGAAAAATGAATATTATTTATTAATTAGTTTTTACTTTTAGCGAAATATAAGAACGGCAAAATCATATATTTACAGCATGCAAGTTAAGAAACTTATTTTTCTTTTTTTAATACATTTTTCCTCCATTTTAGTAGGTCAAAATTCAAATGATTTTGCTTTTGTGTTGAGCGAAAGAGCAGTTAATAAGGTGTTTACTGCAGTAGGCGAAATTAACGGCAAAAGCGAGTACGAGGTTTTAGGAATTATTAAAGGGCATTATAAATGGCAAGTAGTTAATCCTCGCATCAACTTTAAACCAGATAGCAGCGATTTTACATGCGATGCCAAAGTAGAGGTAGGCCCATTTAGTTACAAATCGCAAGTGCTTGGCCGTGTAAAAATTGGGTATGATAATAAAACGAATTTAATTTCAATTAAAATAACCAGTGCCGTTTTTGAATTATATACGATGGTATTAGGTAAAAAAATACATATTAAAGATATTCATTTGGAAGATTATTTTAAAGACCCGTTTTTGTTTGAAGGTCCAAAAAGTTTTGCAACAGATATGTCGTTTACAATGCCAGATAGTACTGTAAAACAAATTTATATTCAACCAACAGATTGTGTAATGAAAGTGGTGAAAATGGCAATTAAAACATCTTGTGATATTGTGGCGCAAGATAAACCATTTAAAAAAGAAATTAAAGTTACACCTCCAATTCAAGCAACTACTACCGAAAAAAAAGATAGCACCACTAAGTAATGAAACCATTTGTAAAACATAATATGCCATATATTATTGCATACATTTTACTGTTAGTAGGTGTTGGTGTGGTTTTGTTACAGCATGGTAAAGTATCCATTCATCGTTCTATGAATAGCGTTGTGGGTAACGAACTACTTAATACCTTTTTTAGTATGATTACGCATTTGGGCGATGGTATTTTTGCTTTTGTGGTAGCACTTATATTTTTGTTTTTTAATATTCGAAAGTCAGTTTATATTATCTTGGCTTATTTAGGGGCAGCATTGGTGTCTTCTGTTTTAAAACATATGGTGTATCATGATATCTACCGTCCTCATTTTGTATTTCAGTATTTTGTAAGAGAAGAATTAAAAGAAGTGCCAGGGGTTGAAATATTAGGTTTTAATTCATTTCCTAGCGGCCATTCCTTATCTGCTTTTGCCTTATTTTTTTGCTTACTATTTGTGAGCCGAAATCATATTTTGAAAATTGTATTTTTTGCGTTAGCTGTTTTAGCGGCATACAGTCGTGTTTATTTATCGCAACATTGGTTAATTGATATTTATGTTGGTTCTATTATTGGGGTGAGTTTTTCATTACTGTTTTATGTGGTATTTTATCACACCAATAAATGGCAGCAATTAAATACAACATTACCTTTATTACTTTCTAAAAAACAAAGCTAGGTGTTTAAACTATTAAATAACGATTGGAAAGCATACGCCTTTATTTTTATATCGGCGTGTTTACTCTATATTCCCTTTATAGGTAACATGTCGTTGTTTGATTGGGATGAGGTTAACTTTGCAGAATGTGCCCGCGAAATGATTGCTTCCAATAATTATTCAGAAGTGCAATTATACTTCCATCCATTTTGGGAAAAACCTCCATTGTTTATTTGGTTGCAAGCACTAAGTATGAATGTGTTTGGTGTTAACGAATTTGCTGCTCGTTTTCCTAATGCTTTATGTGGCGTTGTTACATTAATGGTATTATATAGAACA
>JBBIUW010000633.1:0-1794 GCA_037440045.1 Sphingobacteriaceae bacterium | reverse complement strand
AGAAAACAATCGTTGGGGTGCTAAATATGGTAACGGTGTAGTGGTTGATGGTTTGGCTAAAGATGGTTTAACGGATGTATACGGAAACGTACCTATGGGTAATTGTGCTGATTTATGTGCTAAAGAACATGGCTTTACTCGCGAAGACCAAGATAATTTTGCTATCGAATCATACAAACGTTCGGCAGCAGCTTGGGCAGCAGGTAAGTTTAAAGAAGAAATCGTTCCAGTAGAAATCGTTACTAAAAAAGGAACTGTGTTATTTGTGAAGATGAAGAGTACAAAAAATGTAATGTTTGATAAAATTCCTGGTTTAAAACCTGTTTTCTCTAAAGATGGTACTGTTACAGCAGCTAATGCATCAACTATGAATGATGGTGCTGCCGCTTTAGTATTAATGAGCAAAGAAAAAGCTGAAGCTTTAGGATTAAAACCATTAGCAAAAATTAAAGGTTATGCAGATGCTGAACAAGCACCTGAGTGGTTTACAACAACTCCTTCTATTGCATTGCCAAAAGCTGCTGAAAAAGCTGGATTAAAAGTAAGTGATATCAATTACTTCGAATTAAACGAGGCATTTGCTGTTGTTGGTTTAGCTAATATGAAATTAATGAACTTAGATCCTAGTAAAGTTAACGTAAACGGTGGTGCAGTTTCTTTAGGTCACCCATTAGGTTGTTCTGGAGCTCGTGTTATTGTTACTTTAATTAACGTGTTAAAACAAAACAATGCTAAGTTTGGTGGTGCAGCTATCTGTAATGGTGGCGGTGGCGCTAGCGCTTTAGTAATTGAAAATATGTAATATTTAAATTATAACAAAACGAAAGAAGGCTACTATTTGGTAGCCTTCTTTCGTTTCTATCAATCTCAACATTAAATTGCTGGTAATAGTTTTGCTTTACATTCTCCAAAACCAATACGCACACTGTTGTTTTTGCAATATCCTCTTAAAATAACGGTATCGTTATCATTAATAAATTTACGTTCGCTACCATCATTTAATTTTAATGGTTTAGTGCCTTTCCAGCTCAATTCCATCATACTGCCATATTCATGAGGCTCAGGTCCGCTTATGGTTCCGCTTCCCATCATATCACCCACATTAACATTACAGCCATTAACTGTATGATGCGCTAATTGTTGCTCCATAGTCCAGTACATATACTTGTAGTTCGAATTACAAATAACAGTTTCGGTGCTGTTTTCGGGCTGTATAGCTACTTCTAATTTAATATCTACGTTTTTATCACCTGTGTATTCTAAGTAAGGGAATACTTTAGGTTCTTGAATGTATCCTTTGGTTCTAAATGGCTCAAGGGCATCTAAAGTCACAATCCATGGAGAAATAGTACTGGCAAAGTTTTTAGATAAAAATGGCCCTAATGGAATATATTCCCATGTTTGAATATCACGAGCACTCCAATCGTTAAATAATACCATTCCAAAAATATAATCATCTGCTTTTTCAGTGCTAATGCTTTCGCCTAATTTGCTTGATTTGCCAATGATATAAGCAGTTTCTAATTCAAAATCTAATAATTTACAAGGACCAAAATTTGGAACTTCTGCATCAGCAGGCTTCATTTGTCCTTTAGGTCGGTGTAATGGAGTGCCGCTTACCGTAATACTGCTTGCACGTCCATGGTAACCTACTGGAATATATTTCCAGTTTGGCATTAAAGCATTTTTGGGATCACGAATCATGGTTCCAATATTAGTGGCGTGGTCAATACTACTATAAAAATCAGTATAGTCGCCCACTTTTACTGGTAATAAAAGCGTAACAGCGCTTTG
>JBBIUW010000632.1:0-1810 GCA_037440045.1 Sphingobacteriaceae bacterium | reverse complement strand
ATCATTGAGTACATGCTGCATGACAAAGCTGATAGCAAATTAATAAGCATGACGCTAACAGCTTTTGCAGATGAAACAGCGAGTGAAAGTCCGGCACCCGGCGGCGGGTCAATTTCCGCCTACGTGGGTTCTTTAGGAGCTGCACTTGCAACAATGGTTGCCAATTTATCTTCTCACAAAAAAGGTTGGGACGCTCGTTGGGAAGAATTTAGTGTATGGGCAGAAAAAGGGCAAAAAATTAAAGATGAATTAACAAAACTTGTTGACCTAGATACAGCCGCTTTTAATAAAATCATGAATGCATTTAGCTTACCAAAAGGAACTGATGAAGAAAAAGCAGCCCGCAAACAAGCTATACAAGATGCAACTAAATTTGCGATTGAAGTACCTTTTAAAGTTATGCAATTATCCTATGATAGTTTATCAATTATCAAAGCAATGGCCGAAATTGGGAATCCAAACTCTGTATCAGATGCTGGTGTAGGCGCATTATGTGCTCGTAGTGCAGTTATGGGAGCATTTATGAATGTACGCATTAATGCTAGTGGCTACGATGATAAATCTTTTGTAAATGATATAATTACCAAAGGAAAAGATATAGAAAATAAAACCATAGCTTTAGAAACTGAAATTTTGAAAGTGGTGAACGAAAAAATTGGTTTATAAAACAAGCAAAAATTCAGTTTGACATCTTACATCAAAAAATATCCAGAGTACTTTCTATTCTTATTGTTTACTGTAATAAGTATATTTACTGTAAACGCATACGGGTATGCCTGGGATGAAAGCGATCAAAGAGATATTGGATTAACTTGTTATAATTATGTTTTTAATAATGATCTAAGTTACAGAACATTGATGGCTAGAGACCATGGTCCTGTATTTGAATTTCTTTTAGTACTAGTTGAAAAAAGTTTACATCAAACCAATTTCAGAGATATTTATATTACTAGGCATTTAGTATCGCATTTGTTTTTCTTGCTTAGCGCCTTATTTTTTTACAAGCTTATTTTTTTTCTTTATAATAATAAGAAGCTTGCACTACTCGGATTTTTTTTATTAGTTATTAATCCTAGCATTTACGGACATTCTTTTTTCAATTCAAAAGATGTTCCTTTTCTGGCGATGCTAATCATTTGTTTTTATCAATTTGCAATAGCATTTAAATACAAAAAAAATTATCAATTTATATTACTCGCTTTGTTTTGCAGCCTCCTTATAAACATTCGAATAATGGGTATTTTGTTTTTTGTTTTCGTATTATTTTTTTTAGTGTGGGATAGTTTCATTTTCAGAAAAGAAAAAAAATCTGTTTTAAAACACCTCCTATTAATCGCTATTTTTTCGATTGCCACCATAATTTTCACTGTGGCCACTTGGCCTTTACTATGGGAAAAGCCATTAGATAATTTTTTATACGCCATAGATAGTCTTTCTAAATACCCCTACCCTGGCACTATATTATTTAAAGGAAAGATGCTAACCGGTCAAGAATTAAAATGGGATTATATTCCAGTTTGGTTTATGATTAATAATCCTATTGTTTATTTATTATTAGGATTTTTAGGCATTTTTATTTTCAGTAAAGACGCTATCAAAAAATTAATAAAAGTAGATTTAGCGGGCATCGACAAAAACAATTTGTTATTCATTTTTTCATTCTTTGCACCAGTACTAGTTGTTATTGTTTTACATTCTGTTCTGTATGATTCCTGGAGGCATTTATTTTACATATATCCAGCCTTTATTCTCTTAGCTATTTATTTCATAAATATTGAAATTAAAACAAAATACAAATCATTTGTTTTTG
>JBBIUW010000631.1:0-1821 GCA_037440045.1 Sphingobacteriaceae bacterium | reverse complement strand
GGCCCAATTTATTCCAATTCCTGAAAATGCAGATGCTACTGGAGCTGCTTTATCTAATTGATCGTATTTTACCATCCCTGTTAAAACCAAGGATACCAATATGTATAAAATTGTACATATAACTAATGATGCTACAATGGCAAAAGGAACATCTTTTTTGGGATTAATAGCTTCACCTGCTTGTGTTGACACCGCATCAAACCCAATGTATGCAAAGAATACAATAGTTGCTGCCGTTAACACACCTCCAAAACCGTATTTTACTTTTCCTGTTGCATTTCCTAATTCATCTAAAACTGGAATTTCAGATGGGATAAAAGGATGCCAGTTATCAGTATTTATATAAAATGCTCCAACTATAATTACAAATAATACAACAGCAATTTTCACAATCACAATAATATTATTAGTACTTGCTGCTTCCTTAATTCCCTTTACCAAAATAGCCGTTACAATCCATGTAATTAAAAATGCTGGTAAATTAAACGCAAAGCTAGGCGCTGCAATTCCCAACGCTTCACATTTTTCAGTAGCTGTTGCTAAATCATTACACAACCATACAGGAAACTCTATTCCGATTAAGTGCAATAGCTTTACAAAATAACCACTCCAAGCAACCGCCACTGTAGTAGCCCCCATCATATATTCCAATATCAAATTCCAGCCAATAAACCAAGCAAATAACTCCCCCACTGTACCATAAGCATACGCATAAGCCGACCCTTCAACTGGTAGAACAGAAGCAAACTCCGCATAACATAAAGAAGCAAATAAACATCCAATGCCCGCAATTACAAATGCTAAAGCTAATGCCGGACCAGCATATTCATTAGCAGCAATACCAGTTAGGGTAAATATACCCCCTCCAATAATAGCTCCTATTCCTAATGATGTTAATCCCCATTTGGTTAATACGCGTTTTAAATCACTTTTTTTCATATCCGCTTCAAAGGCTGATACCGGTTTTACTCTCCAAACTGACATATATGTGTTTTTGTTTTTAAATAATGAAATTGTCTTAACTACTCAAATATATATAATTTTATCTTAGAGCCTGTTTAAATTTTATCTAATTATTTTGTTATGCATATTTTTGGCTACAATTTCGTTAAATTTTTCGTCGATGTAATAACATCGACTGCAAAATTTGCCTCATTTCGCTCAAAAATCTACTATAACAAATCTAAAACATAAAACTTAAACAGGCTCTTAAAACATATAATCACGTATCTTTACCCTTTTAAAATGATAACACTTATTATTATACTCTTTTTGGTAGGCTATTTAATTATAGCCTTAGAGCATAGTTTTAATGTTAACAAAGCAGGCACTGCTCTATTATTAGGTGTATTATGCTGGGCCATATATGCACTTTCGTCAACAGACACTCATTTTATAGGAGGATTAAGCCATCATTTATCTGAGATTTCTGAAATTCTTTTCTTTTTATTAGGTGCTATGACCATTGTTGAGCTCATAGATGCACACGATGGTTTTGATTTGATTACTGATAAAATTACTACAACTAATAAACGCTACTTATTGGTTATTGTATCGGTAATTGCTTTTGTCTTATCAGCCGTACTTGATAATTTAACTACAGCTATTGTAATGGCTACTGTTGTGAAAAAATTAATTCCAGAAAAAACCGACCGATATTATTTTTTAGGTTTAGTCATAATCTCTGCAAATGCTGGCGGTTGTTTTAGTCCTATAGGCGATGTAACAACAACTATGTTATGGGTAGCAAATAAACTAACACCTGCCACTATTATCTCTCACTTATTTTTACCGAGTTTAGTTTGTATGGCCATTCCTTTA
>JBBIUW010000630.1:0-1825 GCA_037440045.1 Sphingobacteriaceae bacterium | reverse complement strand
AAGACAAACTATCATGAAGAGTATTTCTTTAATTGCATCCATATTAATAGTATTAACTTCGTTTACACCAAAAAATGTGGAACATTATGATTTAGTGGTTACAGCTTATGGGTTAAAAAATGACGCTGGCACTTTGCAATTTGCTTTGTATAATCAAGACGGCACTATTCCGGACGAAGACTACTCAAAGTATTTTAAAAAGCAAACCGTAAAAATCAATAATAATACTGCTACAACAATTTTTAAAAATTTAGCGAAAGGCAGTTACGCTGTGAATATACTACATGACGAAAATTCAAATGGTAAAATAGATAAGGGGTTTATTCTGCCAATTGAAGGTGTTGGGTTTTCAAATTATCAAAAAATTAATTTAGCCAATAGGCCTAATTTTAAAAAAGCAAGTTTTATATTAGAAGACAATAAATCGATAGTTGTTAAAGCAATTTACTTCTAATTATTTTGCAAAAATGAAAATAGATTTTAAGAAATGGAAGATATATGAGGAGTCGACATTAAATTGTCTCAAGATTTATTTTGAAGCTCACCGTTTTATTCGAAGCAATTCATTCAGTAAGTACTTTATAGTTTCCGGGCTTGCATTTTTGATTTTATTTACAATTTCAATTAACGTAATAGTCAATTCAGTTAATTATATTGAAGCGCCAGTAACCGAGAAAGCACTACCATTTATTCAAAAGTATCTAAATCTAGATGTAAATAGTATTGAAAAAAGCATTCAAACAACTTTTTGGATTATAAAGAAACTAATTGAAAGCAATAAAGACACCATATTTAGTTTTATTTTTTTGATTATTGGAACTCCCTTCTTTTCGTTTATAAGTGCAAAAACGGAAGAAATTAATGAAGGGAAAACATATCCCTTTAAACTCAAAACATTTTTAAAAGAGCTAAAGAGAGGGTTAAGTTTATCAATTCGTAATACATTCAAACAACTTGGGCTTTTAATCATCATTACATTGATTGGTTTAATTCCTGTAATTGGAATAATAAATCCTTTACTTTCATTTATAATTCAAACTTACTTTAATGGAATACTAATGACAGATTATACCTTAGAAAGAAAAGGAATATCTGTTAAAGAAAGTGAGCGCTTTTATAGGGAAAATAAATCTGAAATGTTTGCAATAGGCTTGGGCTTTATGTTTTTGCTTTTAATTCCTGTAATTGGTTGGTTTTTAGCCCCAACCTATGGAATTGTGGCTTCTTACCTGTTTTATAAAAACAGGGTACAATGATGATTTTAAGACTGTTCGAAATATTGCACGTTAGGGTATCCGAGGGATATGGTTCATTAGTATTCTAATCGCTTGAAAATCATCTATAAAGTTCGATATTTGCAACCTGTAGGGTACATCGCAGGTCTTCTCTATCAAATTTGAGAAGACCTGTTTTTTTATTTCCCATAAACTCTTGATAAATCAGCGACATAGACGATGACTTTATATACAACTAGGGTCGATATTGCTCATTTTTTGTACTATAGGCTATACCGTTTAAAAAGAAGGCATTTGAGGGATCTGTTTGGCGGTAGCTTGAAGGAGCACGGGATCTACAAAATTTATGTTTGCCATTTTTCATTTTTGGGCGACAAATTT
This sequence comes from Sphingobacteriaceae bacterium, assembly GCA_037440045.1. Taxonomy (GTDB): domain Bacteria; phylum Bacteroidota; class Bacteroidia; order B-17B0; family Aurantibacillaceae; genus UBA4416. The sequence continues at coordinate 209 of JBBIUW010000630.1, read as the reverse complement.
TACCGATTTAGTTCCACAATGATTAATATTGTCAAATGACTCGTACATTCCATATCCTCTGCTTTTTTACAGTTGCTATTTCTAATTCTTTTTCTCAAAAGCACATTATTAGGAATATTTTTGGAAGGATCAGGTTGCCAACACCATTAGTTGAATCAAGTATGTTTCATGAAAAATAATGTTATCTGCTATTTGTAAAAACAGATTAC
>JBBIUW010000629.1:0-1841 GCA_037440045.1 Sphingobacteriaceae bacterium | reverse complement strand
ATTGACAAAGGGGTTGGTTCGCCAGATTGGATAGATTTTTATTCTTGTCATGGTTATAATGGTTATTGTAATGATTTATTCGGTTATGCACCTCCTTCTCATCGTTTTATTGCCATCAAAGCTGACCTTTTTAAGTGTAAACACAAACTTTTTGGTGGCTATACGATTAAAAAGTATCACGAAGCAGTAGGCGTTGGTTTACTCTCTGGAGCTGCTTTTACAGCATATCAATATTATACCATTAGATATAAAATGATTCCTGTAAAAGCAGAAAACTTAGACACTAACGGAGACCCATTGGCACAGGCATGTCAGGATGCACAAGATAATTGTCATCTTAGGGTTTTTCTTACAAAAAAAAGTCCAGCCAATTGGAACGATACTTATGGTAATGTTAAGCAAGAAATTTATAATGCAAATTATGTCTGTTATTATAGCCAATACTGCTCTTGGATTGAAGTACAGCGTGATTTTGTTTGCAATTACGCAGGAATGAAAAATCTTATTCTTTACGCAGAATCAGGAGGGTTTATCATAGACGATGTTGAAATATTTGAAAAATGTGATGATAATTATTTAATTCAAAATAAAAATTACAGCCCGCTGTGGTTCGCACCAAATTCGCAAAATGGCAATCATTTTAGTGAACAATCAAGTAACTATATCAATGCCGGAAATAATGTCGGAGCCACCAATACAAGTTCAGGAAATGTTATTGTAAGAAACGGGGCAGCAATAGTTTATACTGCTGCGAATAAAATAACGCTATCGCCTGGATTTAAGGCGGAAACAGGTTCTTATTTTCATGCCCTTATAGATTATTGCCCAAATTCTGATAGAATTGTTAACAATGTTGATACTATAACAAACTCAGAAGTACCAGACAATTTAGATGTATTAATGTTAGCAGATAACCTTATTCCAAATAGAGGTGTTTTTATATCACCAAACCCTAATAATGGTGTTTTCAAAATTACTGTTATGAATAATGATGAACAATTGACTATTAGGGAAGCAAAGGTCTTTGACCTTTTAGGAAAAATAGTTTGGGAAAATAAAGTCTCTTTAACAAACGAATTTAATATTGATATATCATCACAACCAAAGGGCATATATTATGTGCGTATATTAACTGAACAGGGCGAAATACGTGTAGAAAAAATAATATCTCAGTAATCTCCTTACAGACTTTGTTAAACATTATTATGGAAATAATTGGATTGCTTTTAAATGTTTTTGGGGCATTGCTTCTCGCTTTTTCTGCTGATATTCAAGCAAAATTGTTTGAAACTCTTATCAATAAAGTAGCTGATGAGAAATTTGGCACTTTCGGAATGATTCCTATTCCTAATGAATTTAAAAATAACCTTAAACAAAAACAGAAACGAAATAAAATTTTAAACATAACTGGATATATTTTATTTTTTGTTGGAGCGGTTCTTCAACTAATTAGTATTTGCGGACGGAGTTAAGGAAAGTAATTCGCAATCGCTAAAATTTGAAATTATGACATTAGACAATTTAATTCAAACTATTAGAACATCCGAAGGAGCAGACTGGCTTCATATTAATTCAGAAACATCGTTTTATAATCATAGAATCGTTATGAAAGGTGCTACTGTTGTGGTTGACAACCATAAAGAGTTTGCATCCTTTAAATCTGACGTACAAATAACAATCGGTTGGGATTTAATAGAAAGTGAGGATTTTAAAGCTATTTGGGCTAATAACAATCCTGATAGTAATGCAAAATCTTATTGGTTTGAGGTGTTCTATAATAACGCATTGGTATTTAGAACTCTATATGTAAGCGTTGACGGTGGACGATGCAATATACCCAT
>JBBIUW010000628.1:0-1845 GCA_037440045.1 Sphingobacteriaceae bacterium | reverse complement strand
AGCTGCTTTCTCTTTTTGTAAAGGGTACGATATAGCCACTCTTTTTGACTTTCAGACAATTCAACTTCAGGATTTTGTTTTGCTGTTGAGCTTAAAGACAGTACAAATCTTTTAGACCATGTACCAGGTGCATATCTACACCGACTTAGTCTGTCGATAATCATTAGTTCATCTGATGTCATTTATTATTTCTTTATAATTAGTTCATACATCAATTGTTCCGTATTCAAGTATGCATCTATGAATTCATGAATACTACAGTTAGTGATTTCATCTTTTGAAAAAGCTAAACCTGAATGAACTTTCATGATTGATAAATTTTTATAACGTTTGCATACTACTAATGTTAGTTCAGTATTAATTACTTTATACACATGATCTTTATCTTTTCGGTATATAGGGAATCCGGTAACTTCTACCGTTTTATCCTCTGAAATTCTAATTGTGTTCATCATGATATTGCATATTCAAATGGCTCTTCGTTATGTTCTTGTTGCGTTGTTGATGGTTCAACAACTTTTGTTGGATCGGGATTTTTTTTCATTAATCATTTATTTTGATAAGTGTTAAACCATTGAATTCATATCCGTAAGGAGTATCCAAAATTTTATTTACAATATATTCCAACTGTTGCACATTGTAATTTTGCCTTTTTATCGTTTTACCAAACTTTGAAAGTCGATAATTTGCTAATTCATCTAATTTCTTTTTATGTGGCTGTAATGCACTGAAATAGTTACTGGCTGACATATTATAAATAAGTTGCATAGCCTTTGCATTTAGATTAGTGTCCATATTATTCATTTATTTCAATTAGTTTAACCATGCAATCAATTACCGTATCTGATTCTTTTATATTCAAAGCCTCTTTAGTTTCCTTTCTCCACTCACAAAAACCAACCAATTCACCGTAATAAACTCTTGAATGGAAATACAATTTTCCATCTGTCCCCATCATGATTATCGGTTTAAAATCTTCTTTAAATAAATCTGATGCATCATGTACTTTAGCTTTATGCGGTTTGATTTTAGTATAAATCAATACCATTATTTTTATAAGTCGCTTCATAATCATTGATTTTATTAATTATTACAAATAAATTATTGTTCAATTGAAAAGCTTTGTAAACCTGTTCACGTGCAGGTATTAAGAAGTTAGGCAGTAAATACCTGTTAAAATATTTATATAAAGAAAGTACCTCCGGTAAGTCCAGTTTTATTTTGTGCTTTTTAGTACTGTTACATCCCTGATGGAACAGTTCCGCTAATTTTTTATATAAGCGTTTCATGATCTGTTGGATATGGCAAGCAATTAGATATTCTTTTTCTTTATCTTCTGTTGTTGGCTTATTGATAATGCAACTTTTCAGATATTCATAAAGACATTCTATTTCCCGGTAACTCATTTCTATTTTTATCATGGCTTTAATTTGTAAGTTGGTATGTAAAGAGGAAGAAAATTTTGTTTAACCTTTCCCTCATCAAAATGGAAAATTATTTTTTTATATCTGAAACTCCGGTTATCATAAATAATAGCACTTCTAAGAACTTTTTTATTACTATAATTTTGCAATTGTTTCAAAAGATTCTTTGCCATTATCGTTACATAACCGGTATATAAATCACCTCTAAAACCAACAGAATTACCATCAATAAAATCAACCTGCATTTTAATTGGACTTTCTCCCTGGTATTGTGCCGATTTTCCAAAAAGATGTTTGACCGTGTTCGTTTTACGAAATTCTTCGATCTTATTAAACTCTTGTTCTGAGATGATCCCGTTATCAATTACTTTTATTTTGTTCGACATAGTTCGTTTTTTTGTGGTTTCGCGCTGTTCTGTGT
>JBBIUW010000627.1:0-1852 GCA_037440045.1 Sphingobacteriaceae bacterium | reverse complement strand
ATCTAAAAAAGAGTTTTTTTAAACAGTCAAAATTTCCTTTTCTTTTTGTTCTAAATGTTTCTCGCATTTTGCAACAAACTCGTCAATAATGGTTTGTATTTTAGCTTCTCCCGCTTTTACTTCATCTTCTGGAGTACCTGCTTTTTGCAATGCTTTTATTTTATCAATTGCGTCTTTACGAATTGTTCTTAACCCAACTTTAGCATCTTCGCCACATGATTTAGTAGTTTTTACTAAATCCTTACGACGTTCTTCTGTTAATGGGGGAACAATAATACGAATAATTACACCATCGTTTTGTGGGTTAAAACCTAAGTTAGCTGCTTGAATAGCTTTTTCAATAGGCGTTAACATTGCTTTTTCCCATGGCTGAATAACAATTGTTCTAGAATCTTGTGTATTAACACTTCCAACATTACTTAGTGGAGTTTTAGATCCATAATAGTCAACCAACACATTATCTAACATTGCTGGATTAGCTTTTCCTGCTCTAATTTTTGCTAACTCAACTTCTAAATGCGAAATGGTTTTTTCCATTTGAGTTTTAGCACCGTCTAATATTGTTTTTATATCGCTCATAAATAAATTTTGTGTAAAGTTAATTGTATTATAGTGATTGATGAAATTTAATTTTAATTTTTATACTGCCACCTCTGCTTTAATATGAGGATGTGGGTCGTAATTTTCCAGTGTAAAGTCTTCAATCTTAAAATCAAATATTGATTTCACTTCTGGATTAATTTTCATCGTTGGCAAAGGTCTAAAATCTCTTGTTAATTGTAATTTAGCTTGCTCAATATGGTTTGAATATAAATGTGCGTCACCCAACGTATGCACAAAATCGCCCAAACCTAAACCACATACCTGCGCAATCATCATGGTTAATATAGCATAAGATGCAATATTAAATGGTACGCCTAAAAAAATATCTGCACTACGTTGATATAACTGACAACTCAATTTACCATTAGCTACATAAAACTGGAAAAACGCATGGCAAGGTGGTAATTTCATGTTATTGATATCCGCGACATTCCACGCACTTACAATTAATCTTCGTGAATCCGGATTTTTTTTAATCATATCCACTACTTGAGTAATTTGATCAATATGTTTGCCATCTGGTGTTGGCCAATTGCGCCATTGATAACCATAAACAGGTCCTAAATTTCCATCTGCATCCGCCCACTCGTCCCAAATACGAACGCCATTATCTTTTAAATATTTAATATTTGTATCGCCTTTCAAAAACCACAACAATTCATGGATAATAGATTTAGTGTGTAATTTTTTTGTAGTTAATAAAGGAAAACCTTCTGCTAAATTATAACGCATTTGATATCCAAAAACACTCACTGTTCCTGTTCCTGTTCGGTCTTCTTTTTTTACGCCATGCTCCAAAACATGTCGCATTAAATCATGATATTGCTTCATTGTAATTATTATAAATACTTCACGAAAATAAAAATCCTTTCTTCAAAAACAGAAAGGACTTATCAATCTTTATTAAACATCTGTTTAAACTAAAAATTTCACTTCTTTGACCTCAAATTCTTTTATTGAGTAATCTTCTAGCTCCAGCATTAATTTACCAGATTTTGACACTCCTGTTAGTTTAGCTTTAAATTTCAGTTGCTGCACATCTTCAAACTCCATTATTTGATTTAGGCCAAACAAAATATTTAAATAAGAGGCATTTATGAGTTCGTATTTTTGTTCTTTAAGTTTAAAATACCATTTTTCAATTTTAGAAAACAAAAGGTGCATGATTTCATTTTTATCAAAATCTTTATTTAAAAGAAGTTTAAAAGAAGAAGCTATTCTTTCAAAGTCGCCAAACTCATCCTGATTC
>JBBIUW010000626.1:0-1853 GCA_037440045.1 Sphingobacteriaceae bacterium | reverse complement strand
CAACCATACGTTGTTGTTGCCATAACTCATTGGTATTAGCTTGCGCATGTTGCCACGCTGCAGCCTCATCAAAACCAACTAACGAATCGGCATCATAATTATAGGGCAAATAAAATTTATCAATATGCTCGCCATTTAGCCCCGTGTGCTCATGGTGATTATCAGTTTGTGCATTTCCGATTTTTGAAAAGGTCATTACACAAATCGCAACAAAGAATAGTTTAATAAATTTTTTCATGAGTGGTAATTGATTTATCATACAATTATATATATCTTTTAATCTGTTTGATAGAGGGATGCCCCTCTATTTATTGAATCAGTAAGAAAATAGTATTTAGCAATACAATAATATACACTTTTTAGCCAAATATCAAACTTTAAACTAAAAAGAAATGGAGATTAACTAAGTGATAATCAGATTTCACCCATTTGCATTTTGTAGGGAGTCTGTAAAACTATAAACACCTGATTATGAACAGATAATGAAATTCCTAAAAAAATTAGCTTCGTGGCTTAAAACATGATTTTAGTCAATTGTTATGAGGTATAGGCTTTTTTCCAGACAGCTAGTGAAAATAGCCTAAGAATAAAATTAGGTTTTTGAGTTAAAATCTTATCAAACTGCATGTTTAAATAATCCATATCTACAAAATCCAAGGTGGCTATACTTTCTAAAACTTGCTTTTTATAGGAGACAAACCATTGCTGAACAGGCGTTTCAAAGCCTATTTTATCTTTTCGATCATAGATTGTTTGTGGGATGTACTGTTGAGCAGCTTCTCTCAATAAATATTTTGATATCCCAGTTTTTATCTTTTTGTTTCCCGCAATTTCAAACATGTAGTTTACCAATTCCACATCATCAGCAAATGGAACACGGCTTTCAATACCAAAAGCCATACTACATCGGTCTTCGCATTTCAAAAAAGACTTAAGTCTGCCTTCGTAATCATTTTTTAGTTGCTGATTTAATGTTGAGCCCAATTTCTCATTTTTACTCTTGCCAAATTGCTTTTTATCAGAAGCAAAAAAATCAGAATAATCAACACTTAACCCAAAAGCATCTTTTATCAATTGTTTACCGAAAATTTTATGGCCATTTTTTATAGTTTCTTTGGCTTCACGAATGTTCTTGATTGTTTTAAATCCCAGATTCTCTTTCCATAGGGCCATATAATGATGCGAGTATCCTGCAAATAATTCGTCAGCTCCTTGCCCGTCCAAAACAACTTTAACGTGATGTTGTGATGCCAATTGCATAACACGGTGCTGAGAATAGGTACTGGTACTCCATACTGGTAAATCCTGATAATAATTTAATATTTCAATATCTCTAAAAAACTCATCGGCAGTTGGACTAACTGTTTGCCAATTACCTTTTGTAAACTCGGCTACTTGTTTAGCATAATTTGTTTCATCAAAAATTTCGTTTGGAAAAACAGCTGTAAACAACTTCATGGGTTTATTGGGCTGCAAATAGTTTACAACACCAGCAATAATAGAACTATCTAAGCCACCACTTAAACAAGATCCCACTTCCACATCACTTCTTAATCTTAGTTTAATGGCATTAATTAATTTTGATTCAATGGCATCAATAATTTCCGCGTCACTTTTATGGGCAGTCTGTGTATAATCAGGCCGGTTAGAAAAATAAAAAACAAAAGACCAGAACCACAAGGCGTGCCGGCTCATCCAGCGGTAGTTCAAATTTACAACTTCCGGCATTGGTTCAACCAATTCAACCGAAAAGCGCGGCGAAAGCCTCAACGTCATTCGTTACGGCGTTGCCAACCAACAGACGATGCAGAAGTGACCGAAAGGACGCACGATATGAAGTGCAGGGAAATTCA
>JBBIUW010000625.1:0-1860 GCA_037440045.1 Sphingobacteriaceae bacterium | reverse complement strand
CTTCAAGCTTGTCCTTAAAAAAAGTGATGGGAATCCCAATACAGGGGTACTCTTGTGCATACATTTCTAATATTAGAGTACTGAGAAATAAACCTAGTGTATCTTGCTCCACTTCAATAGAATGCTTGATGTTCTCATTTGCCAATTCAATAGCATACCCATGTTGCTTTAAATGCTGAATAGGTTTATAATTAGGGTCAATAAAAGCTAATATATCATTTGAAATATTTTGAGGGTCATTCATACCCTGTGTTAATGAATAATCGAACACAACAATATCAGGAATAAAACAATATTTGTATAGATTTTGCTTGCCATATTTATGTGTTATGAATTTAACTAGATTGATATAATTCTTAATATCCTTTGGCGACTTTAACCATTTTACTTCAAAGGCTTCGCTAGCAATATTCAAGCGTTTTCGAACTGTTGAATCTACACCTCGTCCCAATGGAGCATCATTTATTACAAATGGTATCATTTTGTCACCATCGGGATGTTGATTAAACCCAGGTATTCTTTTAATTTTTTCAACTAACTTTGGGTCATCGTCTATTAGCAGTATTTTAAGTTTATTTGACATACACCATGTTGTTTAATATTATCTGAAATTCAAATAATCCACCTGAAGCATTACAAGTTCTCTTATATAAAATCTGTCCTAATCCAAACTCTTTCAAAAAGAGATGGCAATAATAGATGGCCCCTTTAAACTCTCTTCTATCAATCTCAACGGGACTCGGCATTGTTTCAGTTCCAATTGGAAATATGCACGCATTCTCAAAACTAATCCCTATTAAATTACCATTTGACTGCACCTCTTTGATTATTAAAGAACCGCTATTCCTTTTTTGATAATTAGTAAGTATTTCAAGTACAATATTTTCGTAAAACTGAACAGCAGGTTTTTTACTATTATTTAAAAAAGGGGGGATTATTATTGAATTAATAAGATTATCAGATGGGGTAATTTTCAATAAAGCAAGCTTTTCATTAATTATCTTGTTTAACTCAATCTCATCCATTGTGTAAAATCGGCTATCCGATACTAAAATTCCCTGAGGCAATTGTCCATCAACCAATGCATGTCTTTTTGCCAATAAATCAACGATTACAGTAACTCCACGCATTCCATTGTTAGCATCATGCAAATCCAATAAACTTTCATCCATTCTATTGAAGGCTTCATTTGACTTACAGTTTTGAGGTAGATCTTCAATATCAGAAGTAATTCTTGTAACAGCCCCATTCATTATTCCTAACCAGTTTCCATAAAAATGTGCAGAGCCATAGGAGGCAACACTTAACTCTCGCTTTTTGTTTTCTGTTTCTTTTTTATTTACAAAATCCTTTAATATTTCAGAAGCTGCTTTTAGAATAATTTCCCCATTAAGATTGTCATATTCCAAGTACGGCTTCCAAAATTCATTTATAAGCTCATCTGAATTTTCGAACTCTATTTTATTAAGGAAAAATGTATCAGTTGGAATACCTTGTTTAAGCTGAATAATTGGTATTGGAAATGGAAAAAAACAACTAAGTTGCTTTATTTGTTCATTAACTTTCAGTAAATATGTTTCTGCATCAACTGAACCATTGTAGCTCTTCTCGATGATATCTCTTATAATTTCAAAATATCTATTTTTTGCTTTAATCCGAATCGAATTTCCAACCTTTGAAATTAAATCCCGGTATATAAAATAGTTATGGTCCCAGGCTTTATTTGAGTTTTTCTCTTTTTTTGATAATGAATAAAAAACAATCCAAGGGCACCCATTTAAAAATATTGGAATAAAATTTAATGATGTCCATAATTTTTTTCACCGGCAGTTACTGCAAAAGGTAAAATATTTTGTTTGG
>JBBIUW010000624.1:0-1876 GCA_037440045.1 Sphingobacteriaceae bacterium | reverse complement strand
TGTAAACTTCTTCGTTTTTGTTCATTGCCCAAAAACCTTTAGTTAAATAATCTTTCTCAACAGTACTATGATAGGCAATTGCTGAGTAACCGCAGTGGTGGTTTGTTAAAATTAAACCTTGTTCAGAAATAATTTCAGCTGTACAACCACCTGCAAATTGAACAATGGCATCTTTTAAGCTTGATTTATTAACGCTATAAATTTGTTCAGCGGTTAATTTTAATCCATTCTTTTTCATGTCTTTAATATTCATGGCATTTAAAAGTTGTGGTAGCCACATGCCTTCATCTGCTTTACTTACTAAAGAAATAAATAAGAGTTAATGCTAAAGAGATTGTTTTAAGTTATTCATTTTTTTGTTTGCTTATCTTTGAAATTGTATGTGATGATGGTACTAAAAAAGGTTTACATTGTACGAATTACTTCTTTAACAATAAAACTCATTTTTGGTTCAGCGGCAGCAGCAATATGTTGAACTTCTTCATGTGTTACTTCAATAATTTTTCCTTCAACACCTAAATCAGTTACAATACTTACTCCAAATACACGCATACCACCATGCTTAGCCACAATTACTTCTGGTACTGTACTCATGCCAACTGCATCAGCACCAATACGACCTATGTATTTGTATTCAGCAGGTGTTTCAAAACAAGGACCAGTTAATCCTGCATACACACCTTGAGAAACTTTAATATTATTAGCTTTTGCAATTTCAATAGCATTAGCAATTAATTTTTTATCATAAGCTTCACTCATGTCTGGGAAGCGTGGTCCTAATTCGGCTATGTTTTTACCAATTAATGGGTTTGTTGGAAAAAGATTGATGTGATCATTGATAATCATAATTTCTCCAATTTCGAAATCAGGATTCATCCCACCGCTAGCATTTGATACACAAACAGTATGAATGCCTAATGCTTTCATAACACGAACAGGGAAGGTGATTTGTTGCATGTTATAGCCTTCGTAAAAATGGAAACGACCTTGCATGGCCATTACTTTTTTACCACCTAACTCTCCAAAAATTAATTTGCCGCTATGACCTTCGACAGTACTAACAGGGAAGTTTGGAATTTCTTCATATGGTAATACGAATTCTGCACTTATTTCTTTTACTAATCCGCCTAATCCAGTACCTAATATAATTCCAACCTCTGGGCGAAAGTTGCTGGTTTTTTCAAGAATACTTTTTGTGGTAAAATTTATTTGTTCTAACATAGTTTATAATTGTTTCATTAAATTCTTGTGTTTTATCTTTAAAATCTACCTCAATAGGCAGAACGTACAAAGGTAACGTATTTGCTATATCTTGCAAGTCGCTTCCTTTTAATCTCATAGCATCTTTTTCAGTTGTAACTACAATTTTATTTCCTCCATCAAATGCATCTAACTGAGATCTTACATCTGCAATGTCTTGAATAGTAAATTGATGATGATCAGGGAACTGAATATGTTTTACTTCCGAAGCATATTCTTTTAGGTAAGTTACCATGGGCGATGGATTACCAATACCAGTAAATACTACTACACGATAGCGGAATAAATCATTTAATGTATCAATGGTTTCTGTAGGATTTTGAAAGCCAGACAATTCGCCATATTTAAGCCATGTAAAAAACAATTGTTGATGCGCTAATGGTTTTAAATCTTTAATCACATTTCTGATTTCAATAGCTGTTGTTTTATCTGGAGTTTTGCTAATGATAATTATATCCGCTCTTTTAATGCCTACTTTCGATTCTCTCAGTGTTCCAGAAGGCATCATACAATCATGTAAAAATAAATTAGAATATTCGCTCACAACAATTTTTAGTTCAGAGTTTAGAGCTCTGTGTTGGAAGGCATCGTCTAAAATGATAACTTTTGGTGGTTC
>JBBIUW010000623.1:0-1881 GCA_037440045.1 Sphingobacteriaceae bacterium | reverse complement strand
TGAAACAGAAAAACGTAAACAGGAATATACGTTTGAGAAGTTCCTCAAAATCCTTGGTTTATACATTTTGTTGCCTATTTTGGCTCTTTACACATTGATTTTATATGTTTATCTTCTTCAGATAATTCATCCATACCTAAGATAGCGATGATGTCTTGTAATTCTTTATAACGTTGTAATGTGTTTTTTACTCTTTGAGCACAGTTGTAGTGAGCATCACCAATTACTGTAGGAGTTAAGATACGAGAAGTTGAATCTAATGGATCTACCGCTGGATAAATACCTAACTCTGCAATTTTACGACTTAATACTGTTGTAGCATCTAAGTGAGCAAATGTTGTTGCTGGAGCTGGATCGGTCAAGTCATCCGCAGGTACGTATACCGCTTGTACAGATGTAATAGATCCTTTTTTAGTTGAAGTAATACGCTCTTGCATTGCCCCCATTTCTGAAGATAAAGTTGGTTGGTAACCTACCGCAGAAGGCATACGACCTAATAAGGCAGATACCTCAGCACCAGCTTGAGTAAAACGGAAGATGTTATCAACGAAGAATAAGATATCACGACCTGGACCAGTACCATCTCCATCACGGAAATATTCTGCCATCGTTAATCCTGATAAAGCCACACGAGCACGAGCTCCAGGAGGCTCATTCATTTGTCCGAAAACTAATGTTGCTTTTGAGTCTTCTAAAGCTTTTGTATCAACTTTAGATAAATCCCATCCGCCTTTTTCCATATCATGTTTAAACGCCTCACCGTATTTAATAACGTCTGATTCGATAAACTCACGTAATAAGTCATTTCCTTCACGAGTACGCTCACCAACACCAGCAAACACAGATAAACCAGCATAAGCTTTAGCGATATTGTTTACTAACTCCATAATCAATACGGTTTTACCTACACCGGCACCACCAAATAAACCAATTTTACCACCTTTTGAGTATGGCTCAATTAAGTCGATTACTTTAATACCTGTAAATAATACTTCTGTAGAAGTAGATAAATCTTCGAATTTTGGAGCAGCACGGTGAATTGATACACCATCAGCATTTGACATTGTATTAATACCATCAATTGCTTCACCTACCACGTTAAATAAACGGCCTTTTACTTTATCTCCAGTTGGCATTTTAATAGCCGACCCTGTAGATTTTACTTCCATACCACGGCATAAACCATCAGTACTGTCCATTGCTACGGTACGAACCATATCTTCCCCGATATGTTTTTGTACCTCTAAAATTAATGGGGCTGAACCTGCACGAACAATTTCCAATGCATCTAGAATACTAGGTAGTTTCCCACCATTTAAATCAAATGTAACGTCCACTACAGGACCAATAACTTGAGCAATTTTACCAACTTGGTTAGACATGTTATATGTGTTTTTTAAATTCGGGTGCAAATGTAGGGTTAAAAGTTAAAATTACAAACCAAAAACTGGTTTTTAATTCAATAAATCGACAGATTTATTCACAATTTATTTTTTTCTGTTAACTAAGTCGACAACTAACTCTGGCGGACGCCCCACAATTGCTTTGTATCCATCAATAACAATAGGACGTTCGATTAATATGGGGTTTTCTACCAACAACTGAATCCACTCTTCGTTGGTAAAGTTTTTGTTTTTAAATTTTTCAAGAAAAAGAGGCTCTTTTTTACGGACAATGTCAATTGCTTTTAGTCCTAATTTAGATAAAATGTCTTTTACCTCTTTTTTTGATAAAGTATCTTTTAAATATTCCTTGATTTCTATCTCGCAATTTTCTCCTTCCAAAAAGCTTAATGCCTCTCTACACTTACTGCAACGTGGATTATATAATATTTGTATCTTTTTTTTCATTCTGAGTATTTATTATATAGTTAAAATGATT
>JBBIUW010000622.1:0-1882 GCA_037440045.1 Sphingobacteriaceae bacterium | reverse complement strand
TTTACTTCCCACTTTTTTTATTGGTATTTACTCTTTCTGTTCATAAAGCCAAAGCGCAATCCTACATCAAACTTTTGAATCATTATGCCGAGTGGCATGTAACCACCTGTAATTCTGGTTGTTTAACAGACAACTATTACACCATTGGCGACACTTTAATTAACGGTTACCATTACGCTTTTTTAGATTTATACCACTACAATAAAAACTTTGTGATTAGAGAAGATACTCTTACTCGTAAAGTTTATATGAGATTATTGAGTCAACCTAGCACTGCAAAAGAATACTTGCTTTATGATTTTTCATTACAAGTAAATGATACTACAACTATTGAAAATCCTGGTAGTCCCTACCCCTTGCAAGCTGGTGAATTTATTTTAGATTCTATCGTATCAAAACCATTAATAACCCAATTTCATCGTTTCTTTTATTTTCATGCATTAGATACGATTATGGCAAATACTAAAACAACCATTTGGGTTGAGGGTATAGGCTCTCTTTGCCTAATAAATACACCAGGCGCACCTCCTCAAATAAATGGAGTTGGACAATTAAGTTGTTTTTTTAGTAATGGTATTCACGAGTATCAAAATTTAGATTCTATATCCAGCTGTGTTCCTATATATCCTGTTGGGGTAAACGAAATCAAAAAAAATGTAGATGTTTCTATATCACAAAATATAGATAATAAGAGTGTAATTATTACTACAAACACCAAAAACCTCCCCTTATCTGTATGTATTTATGGAGTTGACGGTAAATTGAAATACAGTAACAAAGAAACTAATACAAGTCCATTTGAAATACCATTACATGCTTTTTACGAAAACCTAATGCTCCTCAAAATCACATCCATCAACGGAGAAAGTAAAAGCTTTAAGTTAGTAAATTATTAACTAACAGCAATAAAAATGGTTCTGTATCTAAATTTGCATTTATTTACAGAACCATGTCAACAACAAATAAAAAAATTAACAAAAACCTTTTCAAATTTACTATTTAATATAGTATATTCGTGCTACAATTTGTAGCAATTTAAAATTATGAGCAAAATCTTTAGCAATTTAAAATTTTTACGTTTACAAAAAGGCTTGTCGCAAGAGCAACTAGCCGAACATTTAGGCATTACACGTTCTCGTTTAGGTGCTTATGAAGAAAATCGTAATGAACCATCTATTGATTTATTAATTACAATTTCCGACTTTTTTCATATTGCAGTAGATGCATTAGTAAGAGGAGATTTAACTAAAACCAATTTGGATGGATTAATGAAGATTGGAAAAAACCGTATGTTATTTCCTGTTGTTATTGACGAAGATGGTCGTGATGCGGTTGAGTTAGTTCCTTTAAAAGCTAGTGCGGGTTATTTAAGAGGTTATGCCGATCCAGAATACATGGAGCGCTTACCTCGAATGAAACTCCCTTTTTTACCGTCTGGTAAACATCGTGCTTTCCCTATTAAGGGAGATAGTATGCCTCCTATCAAAGAAGGATCTTTTGTTGTGGCAAAATATTTAGATAGAATTGAAGATATTAAAAACGGTCAAACATATATTGTTGTAACCAAAGAAGATGGAATTTCATACAAACGTATTTTTAATGTTAATACTAAAAAAGGTTTTATGGAATGCCACTCTGATAACAAAATTTATCAGCCATTTACTGTAAATTTAAGAGATGTTTTAGAGGTTTGGGAATACACTTGCTGTATTAACATGACTGATTATAAAGAAGAAGAATTAAATGTTGGCAGTATTATGAGCATGCTACGTAACCTTCAAGTAGAGATGGAAGTTATAAAAAAACAAGGAAAAAAAAGCAAACCAACTTCTTGATTGCTACATTATCAATTTTCTTGTACAACCACATCAACTATCCAAGA
>JBBIUW010000621.1:0-1887 GCA_037440045.1 Sphingobacteriaceae bacterium | reverse complement strand
TTTTTAAAATAAGTTACAAATAAACTAAAACGCATTTAATAAAAAGAGTTTTTACAATATTTTATGTTTTTTAAAACAAGAATAGTTACCTTCGGAAGATATGCTTCCAGCTACTCAACATAACTTTATTGTATATAAATCTTCGGCCGGAAGCGGCAAGACATTTACATTAGTAAAAGAATATTTAAAATTAGCATTAAAGGATCGGTACAATTTAAATAAAGCTTATAAAGGTATTTTAGCTATCACATTTACTAATAAAGCAGCGTCAGAAATGAAGTGGCGCATCATTAAAGCGCTTAAGGAAATTAGTTCAGGCGATAATCCTATGTTAAGCACTTTAATAGCCAAGGAATTAATTATTGAGCAAGAAGATTTAAAATCAAAAGCAGAAATAGTACTGACGGATATCTTGCATAATTATTCAGATTTTTCAATTGGTACGATTGATAGCTTCACGCATCGAATTATTAGAACCTTTGCTTTAGATTTAAAATTGCCTGTTAATTTTCAAATCGAAACAGATTCGGATGCTGTGTTTAATAAGGTGATATCTTCTCTTATTAATAATTTAGGAAAAGATAAATTAGTAACAGACTATTTGGTTCACTTTTCTTTAAACTTAGTAGAAGAAAATAAACATTGGGATCCTGAGCAAACATTAATTGAGTTTATTAAAGAAATTAATAAAGAAGGCGTTGGAGATTTAGTAAATCAATTAAGTGAATTTAATATTTCTGATTTCGAAAATATCAGAAAAAAATTAAAATCGGTGACTCATCACTACGAGGAATTCTTGAAATCTCATGGCGAACGAGCTTTAAAAATAATAGAAAGTAAAGGATTAACTGCCAGTGCATTTGCTAATGGCGGCGCAGGGATTTATAACTTATTTGTTAAACTGTTTAATTTAAAAGAAACGACTGAAAATGAATTGTTTACTTCCACTGTTTTAAAAACCTTGCACGAAGATAAGTGGTATGGTGGAAAAGCCTCGACAGATGAGAAACTAGCTATAGATAGTATTAAAGTAGAGTTAGAAAATAATGCCAAAGAAGTATTAGCTTTTGTACAAGAAAATGAAAAGCGTTATAATGCTTTTAGTTTAATTAGTAAAAATATTTATGCCATGGGGTTGATAAACGAATTGGCAAAACTTACTAATGAGTATAAAAACAACGAAAACATTTTATTTATTTCTGAATTTAATGAGCGTATTTCGGAAGTAGTAAGTAATGAGCCAACACCATTTATTTTTGAACGTTTAGGAGATAGGTATAAGCATTTTTTATTAGATGAATTTCAGGATACCTCTGCTATGCAATGGCAAAATATGTTGCCTTTAATAGATAACTCCTTAGGTAATGGAAACATGAACTTAATTGTGGGAGATGGGAAACAATCCATTTACCGTTGGAGAAATGCGGATGTAGAACAGTTTGTGAATTTACCATTGGTAAAGGCTGCAAATAAAAATGAGTTATTGATTGAGCGTGAAGAAGCTTTGAAAAGAAATTTTGAAGAAAAAGTTTTAAATAAAAATTTTAGAAGCGAGAGTGTTGTTGTTAAATTTAATAATGAGTTGTTTGAGTATTTATCACAAACGGTTTTAAATGAAGATTTAAAAAAGATATACATAAATCAAAAACAAGAACATAAACCAGATGATTTTGGTTATGTGAGTATTGATTTTCCTGTTTTAGAAACAGAAGATGTTGATACCGTAAATACAAACTACATCTTAAAGTATATTCATCAAGCTATAGCTGATGGATATGTTTATAGTGACATTTGTATTATAATTCGTCAAAACAGACATGGTAATACTGTTGCTAATTTTTTAATTGAAAATAATATACCCGTTGTATCTGCCGATTCATTACTTTT
>JBBIUW010000620.1:0-1895 GCA_037440045.1 Sphingobacteriaceae bacterium | reverse complement strand
ACAGAATTTTGTATTGCATTTGCTGTAAAGTTATTTTCAATTAAAATTCCAGCAATTTTCTTTTTATTCACCAATATGTCATTTGGCCATTTAATTTTAATGTCATATTGGCTACTAGATAAAAATTCAGTCAATACGTCATAAACAGCCAAGGCACTAATTTTACTGAGGTAAAAAGCATCATGAATTGACAAAAATTGAGGTTTTAATACCACCGACATTGTAATATTTTGCCCAATTTTACTGGTCCATACAGCACCTCTCTGTCCTCTGCCATGGGTTTGATTATCAGTATAAACAACAGTGCCCTCAATGGCGTTAACATTCCTTAACAAGTTCATGGCATAAGTATTGGTACTTTCTACCTCGTGTAAAAAAAGCGAGTTCTTTCCAATAAACAATGTTTCCATTTAGGCAAAAAGGTTAAATTTGTTGCTTATAGCAAAAACAAAAGTAAAAAACGGAATAGCATTAGCAACAAAAAAATATGGCAAAATTACCAGCAAAAAAAACAGCTACTAAAAAAGCATCTTCAAAAAAAGCAAGTCCTAAAAAAGGCGCAGCCAAAAAAGTGGTTAAAAGACCCTTAACTGAAAAAGAAGAACTTCAAAAAGAAGCTAATCGTATTGCTAATACAGAAAACAAAAAGAAAGTTACTAGCGGTGCTAAGCGCCCTAAAAAAACAGCTACTAAAGCGCAAACAACTAGCTTATTAGACGCTATTGTTGAAGGCATGCAAGAGAAAAAAGCAAAAAACATTACGATAATTAATCTCTCTGGTTTAGAAAACCGTGTAGCTGATTATTTTGTGATATGTGATGCTGATAGTACAACACACGTAAATGCTATTGCTGATACCTTAGAAGAATCTGTTATCAAAAATACTGGCGAAAAACCTTACCACAGCGAAGGTCATCAAAATGCCGAATGGATTTTAATTGATTACGTAAATATTGTAGCTCATGTATTTATGCGTGAAACACGCGAGTTTTATAATATTGAAGGATTATGGGCTGACGGAGAAGTTACACGAATTGAAGACTAAACAAACATTTAAACTATACGTTATATAATTTTATTATGAGCGACGAACAACAAAATAATATCCCAAAAAACGACGAACCTACTCCTGTTTCTTCACAGGAAGAAGAGCGAAAAAAGCAATTTGAAAAAATGAAAGATCGTTTTGGAAAAAAACCATCTAATCCTTTTGGAGGATCTGGAAATGGTGGCAACGGAGGAAATAGCTTTTATTGGATTTATGGCTTGGTTATACTAGGTCTTTTAGGTTTTGTGTTTTTTGGACAAGACTTTGAAGGAAGACTTTATGAAGTAGACCAAACACGTTTTGAACAAAACATGTTAGCCAAAGGCGATGTAAGAGCAATTGTGATTGTAAACGAAAAAGTAGCTGAAATAACTATCAATCAAGATAGTTTAAAATTACCGCGTTACTATGAACCAGATAAAACAGGAAAAATGGTTCAACTGTTCCCTAATCCAAAAAACTCACCAGGCCCTCATTTCAAATTATCAATAGCAGATAAAAAAGACTTTATTGAACAAGTACGTAAAGTTCAAGAAACTGCAAACATTCCATTAAATTTTCGTGTTTCTCCTACAAGAGAAGACAGAACTGAATGGAGCGACCACCTAGGTTGGATGTTGCCAATTGTCATTATGGTTGTTCTTTGGATTGTGATGATGAGACGAATGGGTGGCGGAGGCAGCGGTGGAGCTGGTCAAATATTTAATATTGGAAAATCAAAAGCAGTTTTATTTGATAAAGATTCTAATGTTAATGTAACGTTTAATGATGTTGCGGGATTAGATGGTGCAAAAGTGGAGATTATGGAAATTGTTGATTTCTTGAAGAATCCTAAAAAGTATACTGA
>JBBIUW010000619.1:0-1899 GCA_037440045.1 Sphingobacteriaceae bacterium | reverse complement strand
AGCAGAAGCTACTACGACATTAGCGCCATGTTCAATAGGGCGAAATAAATAACCACCAGCTCCAAACGTATTATCTACAACTAAAGGTAAATCATATTTTTTTGCTAATGCTGCAATTTTTTCAAAATCAGGAATATTAAAAGCAGGATTTCCAATCGTTTCAATATAAATAGCTTTAGTATTACTATCAATTAGCTTTTCAAATGCCTCTGGGCTATCGCCATCTGCAATACGTGCATCAATCCCTAAACGTTTAAATGCTACTTTAAATTGATTGCTTGTTCCCCCATATAAAAACGAAGTTGATACAAAATTATCTCCCGCTTTTAAAATATTGTTTAAGGCTATAAATTGTGCTGCCTGACCTGAAGCTGTTGCTAAAGCTGCAACACCACCTTCAAGAGCTGCAATGCGTTTTTCAAATACATCGGTTGTTGGATTCATTAATCGTGTGTAAATATTTCCAAACTCTTTTAAACCAAATAAGTTTGCAGCATGTTTACTATCCTTAAATACATAAGATGTTGTTTGATAAATAGGAACTGCTCTTGATCCTGTTGTTGCGTCAACCTCTTGACCTGCGTGTAATTGTAATGTTTCGAATTTTAAATTGTTATTTGTTGTGCTCATACTATTATTTTTTTAATGTTATTTTTTTGAATTGTTTATTGTTTTTTTCTTTGTTACTGCGCATTAACAGAGAAATATTAATTACTAAAGATGGATTCTGAAAAGATTAATTGTTTATTTTCTTGTGAAGACAAAATATTGACATCACTCACTAAGCGTTTGGAATGTATGTTTGTTGAGTAAGGAAACTGAACTCCACCTCTTTGTGCAAAGCCATAAGCAGATTGCAATTTTAAAAAATGACGATGACGAGTTTCTCCTATTAAGTTAGTTGTTGTTTGAGTTGTTGTTTGAGTATGTTTATTTGAGTTCATGATGTTTGATTTTAATTTGTTTGAAATGAAAAAATTTGAGATGGATGATAATTCTTGAAATAAAGAATACATCAAAGGAGCCTCGGGTTTGCCAAGGTTAATTTTTCGAGAAGATTAAAACGAAAAATAGCTTAGCACATGCAACAGCAGCACATACAACAAGCCATCATGAAAAATGGGGAAATAAAAGAATCTGTTACACTTGAGTAATTAGGATTTGATTTCTGTAATTTTGATACTGTGTGTTTCATTTTTTTAGTTTTTAATTTATTTGTCTCCGTTTTTCATCGGAGTAGGAGTTGGCACCGGTTTTCCAATTTCGCTTTACCGAAACTTTTAGTTGGTTGCCAGTGGGTCAGTGAGCCTATTCTCTCGCCACTTCTTAATAAATTAATTACACACAAAAGAGGTAACTAATTCTGTCGCAAATTTAAGACATTATTTTTCATTCTTCCAAATATTTTTAAAAATAATTTAAAAATCGTTGATTTTATTGACTTTGAGAGGCATTTATTTTAAACATGAAGAGAAATATTCTCCACTAATTGAATCTCAATTATTTCTCTTTTTTTAGTTTTTTTAATTAAAAAGTAAAAATAAATGACTCCAATATAAAAGACAAAGCTAAATAATAGACAAAGAATAAATCCCAAAGGCTTCAAATCAGTTCTTCCGGATAGTTTAATTAAACACTTTTGTTGAGGATAATTAACCGTTTCGATTTGAATAGAATTTTTTAAAAAGCAATTATCCAAGAACTTTAATCTGATAATAAAATTATCGGATTGCTTAGTTAGTAAGTAATTTTGCTTTAAGCGATCCTTAAAGTTTACTTTAACTAAATCCCAATCCTTTTGGATATAAGACTCTTTGTAAAAAGTTGTATTTGCAAATAAAAAAACGGCAATAAACAACATTAAAGAAACACCTATGTGTAATATGAAAATAGAAGAAA
>JBBIUW010000618.1:0-1906 GCA_037440045.1 Sphingobacteriaceae bacterium | reverse complement strand
CATTGCGTAATTGCATATGCCTGACCAATATGGCCTAAACGAGAGATTTTTGCAGATGGTAGTTTTACATGAAATGGTGTTGTAATCGTTATTGTATCTCCTGGTTTGATAGGTGAGTTTAAAAAGAGTTTACAAATATCAATATGCTCTTTATCAAATTCCCATTTTATAGATTGACCATTTACTAAAAAATTTAAACTATCAACATATCCTAAATCACTTGGTTTAGCAAAATACATTTCGGTAGTCCCATTTTCCAATAATTGTTTAGCTAGAGCGGTTTCATTGTTTTTATAAGCATTTGCCCATAAATGAAAATAAATATAATCTAATGAAACTTTTGAATTATTGATGTATTGAATTTTTTCGAATGCACTCAACTCATGCGTGACATCGTTTAATTTTACATCAATAGTGTAGTTTACTTCCTGCTGAAAATAATTTTCTTGGGAAAAAACAATAACGCTGCTTAGTAGAGATATAGTTATATAAACAAGTCTTAGCACAAGTGAAGTAGTTTTATAATTCTATTTCTTTGATTTTAGGAAACAGAATGAATTTATTATTTTAAAACTTCAGCTAATTTTTGTTCTAATGCAGCACCTCTTAAATCTGTTGCAATAATTTTTCCTTCTTTATCAATTAATACAGTGTATGGAATTGATTGAACTGCATAAATTTGACAAGCTTCGCTTTGCCAAAATTTTAAATCACTTACTTGCGGCCAAGTTAAACCTTCAGATGAAATAGCATCTAACCAAGCTGCTCTGTCTTTATCTAAAGATACTCCTAAAATTTCGAATCCTTTGTTTTTATATTTTTCGTATGCACGTTTTACGTTTGGTAATTCTTTTCTGCAAGGTCCACACCAGCTTGCCCAAAAATCAATTAATACAACTTTACCTTTTAATGATGATAAAGCTAAATCTTTATCATTGGGCATTGGTAAAATTAATTCAGGCGCCTCATTACCAACTTTAATAGCTTGAGTTCTAGATACCATCATTTCTGTTTGTTGCACCATTCCATGAAATGATTTAATGTCTTTGTTATCAGGATACTTAGTTGTTAAACCTTTATCTAATAGTTGATAAACTTCTAAATATTCTTCAGGACGTAATTGTTGAATAGCCATAATAGATGCAAAAGAGCTTGGATTTTCTTTAATCTTTTTAGCTAACACTTCGCTGTACTGATGAATCATTTCTTCATAGGGCTTTTGTAATTCTTTTGATAAAGAATCAGCACGAATAGAATCTAATTTTAAAGTGATAAGCGCAGTTCTGAATACATTTTCTAAAGAGTCGGTTTTAATTTTTTGCGATTGAGCTAAAGCACTGTATTCTAAAAATAATTTGGTATCAGGAGAGCCTTCTGCTTTAAAAGTACTTCCTAAATTTCTAGCATCTGCAGTTACTGTTATTTTTTGAGCAGAATCTAAAACCATCATTGCAAAGTTTGATTCAGCAATTCTTAATCTATAAAATCCAACACTAGGAGAGTAGTGGTTCATTAAAAACTCACCTTTTTCATCAATAGTTGCACTATCTACAGAGGTAACTCCTTGTTGAGATAATTTTTCTAAATAAATAGATTCGCCTTTTGAGTTAGATAAATTTCCTTTGATTTCAAATCCAGAAGTATTGCCTGAATTAGAATTTGAACAAGAATAAAATGTAATTGCAGCTAAAGCTAAAAGTGTAATTTTTTTCATTAATGATTATAGTTTTTATAAGACTTCAAATATACAATTAGATATGAGAATTGAGATGTTAAGATATGAGAAAATGATCTCATACCTCAAGTCTAATTTTCTTTATATAATTCTAATTTAATTTACCAGGAAGCACCATCACAAATTCAGGAATAGTGACATTAAATTCCGATTGGTCAACCAATTTTTTCA
>JBBIUW010000617.1:0-1910 GCA_037440045.1 Sphingobacteriaceae bacterium | reverse complement strand
GAAAGGTAAAAAGTAGTTGACTCATATTCTACCTCTGGAAGAGGCAGGTGAAGGCATTTCTCAAACAAAACTTTATTTTCAAAACTCTCCTTCGTATCTTTTTCAATGTTCATTAGTTATAGTATTAAACCACTAAACTTATGAGTCATGAAAAATCACATTCCCCTACTCTTTGCAATACTAAGTATAGCAAAAATTTCAAACATGCAAGCAGGCGATTCTTTAAAAGATAAAATTATAAAGCCTACCAATCCCTGTGATATTTATGATAAACAAAACATTGGCAACAGGCGCCCAATAAGTTATACCAGCCTACGAGAAAGTGATGTCGCTTGGGAAAAAAGAGTTTGGCGAGAAATTGATTTAAGAGAAAAGCAAAATCAACCTTTATATTATCCAATAGAATATAATGCATGTAGATCTTCTTTATTTCAAACTATTACCCGTCAAATTTTAACAGGAAACATCATCGCATTTAAAGATGAAGATTTTTTAATTCCCTATAATGATATTGAAATAAGAAACAGACTTATTAAAAGGGATACAGTAGAACAAATTACTTATGCAATTGATGGAACCGAGCTTCCTCCTTCACTAGTACCAACAGTAGATTCAACTAGTATTTATGAACGCGTAGTGAAATTCAGATTAAAAGAAGATTGGTATTTTGACAGACAAAAATCAAGTTTAGAAGTTAGAATCATTGGTCTTGCTGCAATTGAATACAATCAGGAAAGAGACTACTACAGAGAGTTGTATTGGGTATACTTCCCTTCTTGTCGCCCATATTTTGCCCGCAATGACGTTTATAACTTTAAAAATGATGCTGAGCGCAGAAGCTTAGATGATATTTTTTGGAAACGTCAATTTTCTAGTACTATAGTAAAAGAATCTAATGTACAAGACCGTTATATTGATCAATACCAAAAAGGCATTGATGCGCTTGTTGAGGCAGATATAATAAAAATGGATATTTTTAAATGGGAGCATGATTTATGGAATTACTAAATGACACTCAAAATCCTCAACAAAATGTTGGGGATTTTTATTTTATATCTTATCTTCGATAGATATAATACACCATGAATCCAAACGTTGATTTATATTTACAGGAAGGTTGCGGACGCTGTAAACTTCATGCTACACCTCAATGCAAAGTGCATACTTGGGCTAAAGAATTAGTAGAACTTCGCCGAATTGTTAATAGTTGTGGCTTAATAGAAGAACTCAAGTGGAGTATGCCATGCTACACAGATGGAAAAGCTAATATTGTTATGGTAACTGCTTTTAAAGAGTTTTGTGTAATTAGTTTTTTTAAAGGTGCGCTTTTAAAAGACCCTAAGAAATTACTACAAGCATTAGGTGAGAACTCACAATCAAATAGAGTAATTAAATTTACAGATGTAAAAACAGTTTTAAAGCAAGAGGCTGTTATTAAAGCATATATTTTTGAAGCTATAGAAATTGAAAAAGCAGGTTTAAAAATTGAAAGCAAAAAAGTATCGGAATACAATATGCCTGAAGAGCTTACTACTAAATTTAAAAAAATGCCTGAACTAAAAAAAGCATTTGAAGCTTTAACTCCAGGCCGACAAAAAGGCTACCTACTCCACTTCTCTCAAGCCAAACAATCAGCAACTCGCGAAGCTAGAATTGAAAAATATATACCTTTAATTATGAAAGGCAAAGGAATTAATGATTAAACTTATAAAATGATTAGTAAACTATATTCTTGCTTATGGTATAATGGCAATGGCAAAGAAGCTGCAGCCTTATATTGTTCCGTATTTAAAAACAGTAAAATACTTTCAGAGAACCATTTAGTATCTATGATTGAGATAGAGGGTTCTAAATTAATGCTACTAAGTGGTGGGCCACATTACAAGCATACTCCTGCTATTTCCCAGTTT
>JBBIUW010000616.1:0-1919 GCA_037440045.1 Sphingobacteriaceae bacterium | reverse complement strand
ATTAAATACTTTGCTGATAAAGGCATTAAAACAAACTGCACGTTAGTTTTCTCTGCTGGACAAGCATTATTAGCTGCTAAAGCAGGTGCAACATATGTATCTCCATTTGTTGGTCGATTAGATGATATTAGCCAAGATGGTATGGATTTAATTGATGATATCAGAACAATTTATGATAACTACGGTTACGAAACTGAAATTTTAGCAGCTTCTGTACGTCATCCAATGCATATTATACAATGTGCTAAAATTGGAGCAGATGTAATTACAGCTCCATTAAGTGCTATTGCAGCATTATTAAACCATCCATTAACCGACAAAGGTTTAGCTCAGTTTTTAGCGGATGCTAAGAAGTAATATATACACACTTCGACTTCTCCCGATAGCTATCGGGACAGTGTAACTGAATAACACAAAAAAGCCTCAACTAATAATTAGTTGAGGCTTTTTTAATTATCAAATAAGTTTTACAATTTATAATACACCACTTTTTTGGTGTCAAAAAACTCTTCTTCGAAATAGTTTTTTAAATCATAAAACACAGCTTTATCGTAATGATGACCAAATTCTTCTCTTAAGTCGCCGCCTTTTAAATATAAAATACCATTTGGCAAATCATTAAAATTTTCTTTCAGTATTTTTTTGTTTATCCAGTTATAAAATTCAGGAAACGCAGTTACAGCCCTGCTAACAATAAAATGGTATTTATCATTTATTTTTTCGGCACGTTCATGCTGTGCGGTTAAGTTTGTTAAGCCTATGCCTGCTGCTACTTCAGTAACTACTTTTATTTTTTTACCGATAGAATCTACCAGATGAAATGTAGAATCGGGAAATAATATAGCCAATGGAATACCTGGAAATCCACCTCCACAACCTACATCTAATATTTTAGTACCAGGCTTAAATGCCATTACTTTAGCAATGCCTAAAGAATGTAACACATGACGTTCGTACAACAAATCACTGTCTTTACGAGAAATAACATTAATTTGCGCATTCCAATGCATATACAAATCATACAATTGTTCGAATTGTTGTTTTTGATGCGAAGTAATGTTTGGGAAATATTTTAAGATAATATCTGGTTTCACAAAAATATATTGTCTGTTCGAGCGAAGTCGAGAATATTTTACATCTCGCTGTCCTTCGACTCCGCTCAGGCTGACAGCTCGATACAATAAAAATTACATTTTATTTTCCTGATTTTTCAGGATATTTAATAACAAATCACGAGCTCTAAATAATTGAGCTTTTACTGTACCAACAGGTAATTCCATTTTTACAGCAATTTCCTCATAACTCATTTCTTCGAAATAACGCATCTTTACAAGTTCTTTATAATGCGGTTTTAATCTCTCAACCACATCTCTTAGCATTTCAACTCTTTGTTTCTTTATTATATTCTCTTCAGGGTCGAGCGTAGGTGATTTGATGTTTTTAGAAAATTCTTGGCCTTCATCATTTTCCATTTTTGTATCTAATGATAAAGCTGAATTTTTCTTTTTATTTCTTAAAAAATCGATGGCATTATTACTGGCAATTTTAAATAGCCATGTGCTAAATGCGTATGTTGGAGTGTATTGTTCTAAACGTTTAAATGCCCTTCCAAAAGCTTCAATAGTTAAATCTTCAGCATCATCTTTATTATTACACATACGTAACATTGTAAAATAAACCGATTCGCGATAACGCTGCAACAACTCGGCATAAGCTTTTTGGTCGCCTTTATGCAAAGCTAACTGTATTAGTTTATAATCATAAACTGCTTTGGTTGTAAGATTTTCGGTTGGGTCTAACTCTTCCATTTATTTGGTTTATGAAACAATTTACTAATATGAAAAATTGGATATATCACTAACAATATTATTTCGTAAAAAAATGCTAAAGCCCACAAATCCATTTCGTTTAGTTTTTTG
>JBBIUW010000615.1:0-1926 GCA_037440045.1 Sphingobacteriaceae bacterium | reverse complement strand
CTATTCCAACCACGATAAGACCCTCAACAATAGCAGATCCTCTTTATGGATATGATAGATATACCGATCTTGAGACTTCTTTTGATGCTGAGAATGCTATTACAATTATGGCTATAGATAATTTACCTTGTGAGTTACCTAGAGATGCTAGTGATGATTTTGGTAAAGACTTAATGGAGAGAGTTTTGCCTTTCTTATTTAAAGAAGATGTTGATCAAATTATAGAACGCGCTAGTATATGTAAAGACGGGAAGTTAACTCCTAACTTTGAATATTTGAGCGATTACGCATATTAAAATAGAAAAAGGCTAGATAATATCTAGCCTTTATTATTTCTGAACAAATACAAAAACATCTTCATTATCTCGCTTCATTAAATATTTTTCGCGAGCAAATGTTTCTAAACTCTTTTTATTAGTTTGTAACTCTAAAATTTCTTTTTTGTTTTTTTCTATTTCAGTAATGTAATATTCTTTTTCTGTATTTAATTTATTACACTTTGTAATAAGCTCAAATTGAGTAAACACATCATTTTTATCAAAATATAATAACCAAACTACTAATCCTATTACAACAAGGAAGTATTTGTTTTTTAATATTTTAAGAATAAACATTGAAGTAAAATTGTAATTTAGTGTAAATTTAACTCAATTAAACAATACTATGAATATGCTAATTAAAAATGTTATAAATACCTGTTTGTTAGTTGTTTTTACATTCTCATTGTCTTTTTCGCAAGTTAAAACTTTAGCATATAAAGCTGGTCAATTAAAAAGTACCAGAGTAAAGGATGCTAACGATACCAAATGGCCAAAATTGCAGCAAGATTTAAAAGCTATAAACGTAAACCCTGATGAATTTGATATTTGCATGAGAGCTTTTAAATACGAAAAAGTTGTAGAAGTATGGGTTAAAAATCAAGGAGATGTAAAATATAAATTATTTAGAACTTATGATATCTGTGCTAGCAGTGGTGACTTAGGTCCGAAACGTAAAGAAGGAGATGGACAAGTACCAGAAGGCTTTTATAAGATAGACTTGTTTAATCCTACTAGTGATTATTATTTAAGTATGAGAATTAATTATCCTAATTCTAGTGATGTGATATTAAAAGAAGGATTAAATGCTGGTGGAGCAATTATGATGCATGGCAGCTGTGTAACTATTGGTTGTTTGCCTATGACAGATGATAAAATAAAAGAATTATATGTTTTATGTTTGGAAGCAAGAAATAGAAATGTGCCTGTTTACATTGATATTTATCCTATTAAATTCACTCCCGAAAACATTACTTATCTTGAAAAAAATTACCCAAAAAGTAAATTATCTTTCTGGAGAACATTAAAACCTGGTTACGATTATTTTGAAGAAAACAGATGGTTACCAAAAATAAATACAGATGCAAAGGGTAATTATTTTATAGCACCTGAAGATTTAAACCCTAAAGAATCTTCTACTCCAAAAAATAAATTATAACTTATAAAGTTCATAACCATCCAAATTGGTTCATAAAATGCTTAATGCAGTATTTGTTTCCTTTATACATTTACTCTATTAAATTTTAAAAATTATGAACGCAATTTTATCTTACTGGTGGGTTATTATTCCCATTTTATTATTAATTTTTTATAAACTATTGTTCCGTTTGTTTGGAATTATTATAATTCCTGAGGACAAGATTGGCTTAGTAACAAAGAAATTTGTATTGTTTGGAGCAAATAAAGAATTACCTGCAGGGCGAATTATTGCTATTGATGGTGAGGCAGGTTTTCAAGCGCAGCCATTAGCTCCTGGAATTTATTTTTGGAAATGGATTTGGCAATACGAAATTACATTACAAGGATTTACTGTAATACCAGAAGGCAAAATTGGTTTATTGGTTGCAAAAGATGGTAAAGAATTAGAAACAGGATATATTTTAGCACG
>JBBIUW010000614.1:0-1926 GCA_037440045.1 Sphingobacteriaceae bacterium | reverse complement strand
ACTAAATAAGTAAAACAAGATGCCTATAAAATTAGTTGGCTCTTTATAGGCATCTTGTTTTACTTCTTTAGTATCAGTTAAATCAGCGTATGTAATGTGTGTATAAATATCGTTACTTAAAAAATGTTTGGTATCTGGGTTAGATGCCTGACCCATTCTTGGGTTATCTTGAACCATAGGACTCAATTCAAAAGCTTTTACTAGTTTACCATCTTTGTCTTTAGTAAAATAATCCATGTTAAAAAACACATCAATACCCTTGCGTTCTTTACCTTTATAAGTTACAAGATAATTTCCCATTGGCAAGGTATCTCCTTTGGTTAACACCAAACTCTTTTTAGCGCTAAAATTCTCTCCTAAACTTGCCACATTTTTTTGTGAAGTATTTTGAGAAATAGTTGTTTTTTTAGAAGTAGAAATTAAAGCTCCCAACAATATTAATGCAAAACCAATATGAGCTATAGATGCACCAGCGTGTTTCATTTTACCTTTTAAAACTCGCATCCAATAATCTAAATTACAAAACACAGCGAACAAGGCAGAAACAAATAATAATGCATATGAAATTAAATTCCATTTTTCAGTTGTATTAGATGCTGAATAATCCTTTAAAAAATACAAAGGAATTACAGCCGATAAGCCAAATACAACAGATAAAATCCCTGATATAGTAATGTGTTTTAAGAATTTTTTTAAATCCGTTTTTTTATACTTTAAATACTGTGTTACTGCTACTAACAACAACGCAACAATAGCAAATGGTATTTGCCATGTATTATAATCAGCTACTTTGATAGGTGCTTTTTCTAACGAAAATAATTTATTTAATACAGGTATGGATGTAAAATATGTGATGACTAATGATGATAATAAAAATACTAATGAACCCACAAACATCCAAAACTCTCGAGAAAACAAACTCTCTTCCTCTTCTTCTTTTGGAAAAAATTTAATGTAGGAATATATTGTTATTACAAAACTCAATCCTAACCAAATTAAAAGCAAAGTGATTTTGTGGCCAAACATAACACCAGCAAACAACATCAAAAACGACATCATTAAATACGATACACGTATTAACTTGTCGTGAATTAGTAATACAACGCAAATTAAAACAAAGGTTAAAACATAAATAACCAATTGCGCTTGCATACCTAAATCTGTAAATGCGTGCACAGAGCTATTTCCTAAAATACCACTTCTGGTTAAAAAAGTTGAGTATAATACCAATAAGAAAGAGGCAATAGCTAAAAGATGAGTCATAAATAAAGAACCTCCTTTGTTCTTATTTATTATCATGACATGTCCTGCTCCTACCATCACCAACCAAGGCACAAGAGATGAATTTTCGACAGGATCCCACGCCCAAAAACCTCCAAAACTTAAGGCTTCATAAGCCCATGCTCCACCCATTAAAATTCCTGTTCCTAATATCATGATGCTGAAAAAAGTCCAGGTTAATGCTGGTTTTTGCCAAGTTGTAAAATCTCGTTTCCATAAACCTGCAATAGCAAATACAAAAGGAACTAAGGTAGATGAAAATCCAAGAAACAACGTTGGCGGATGTATTGTCATCCAATAATTCATTAATAAAGGGTTTAAACCTCTACCATCTAACTTAGCTAAATAATTTTCCATTTGTACAAATGGAAGATTAGCAAAGTCTGGATTTTCTCTCAATAATATAAAAGGATTAGTCCCAAGTTTATAATCTCCAATATAAATTCCTAGTAACATACTGGCTAAAAAAACTTGCACTAAAGCAAATACTGCCATTGTTGGGGCTTCCCACTTAGCGTCAATGGTTTTACGTAAAATATTACCTAGTACAACATTCCAAAACGACCATAATAAAAAACTCCCTTCTTGCCCTTCCCAAAAACAAGACATGATATACTGCATTGGCATACTATATTACTATGTTGC
>JBBIUW010000613.1:0-1932 GCA_037440045.1 Sphingobacteriaceae bacterium | reverse complement strand
CTACATCTGGGCTGGTCCTTACCACTTATTATACACTGCAACTCCTGATTGGGCACAATCATTAGGTGTTGTGTTCTCAGTTATGTTAATTGCTCCATCTTGGGGTGGTATGATTAATGGTTTATTAACTCTTCGTGGTGCTTGGGATAGAGTGCGTGATAACGTAGGTTTAAAATTCTTAGTAGTTGCTGTAACTGCTTATGGTATGGCTACTTTTGAAGGTCCAATGTTATCATTAAAAAATGTAAACGCAATTTCTCACTTTACTGATTGGACAATTGCTCACGTTCACGTTGGAGCTTTAGGATGGAATGGATTCATGACATTTGGTATCTTGTATTGGTTAATACCAAGATTATTTCAAACTAAATTATATTCAGAAAAATTAGCTAATCAACATTTCTGGATTGGAACATTAGGTATCGTATTGTATGCGGTTCCTATGTATTGGGCAGGTTTCATGCAATCTTCTATGTGGAAAGATTTTACACCAGAAGGACAATTACAATACCAATTTATGGATACTGTAACTAGAATGGTTCCTTTCTATGTAGCACGTTCAATAGGTGGTTTATTGTTCTTATTAGGTGCAATTATGATGACTTATAACTTAATCAAAACAATTAAAGCAGGTACATTCTTGGAAATTGAAGAAGATCAAGCTCCTGCATTAGTTGGTGAATATCAATCTCACTCTAAAGATCACTGGCACCGTTGGATTGAACGTAAACCAATTCAAATGTTAATCGTAAGTTTAGTGGTTGTTGCTATTGGAGGTATTATCGAATTTGTTCCGGTATTCTTAGTAAAATCAAACATCCCTACTATAGCTAGTGTTAAACCATACACTCCACTTGAGTTACAAGGTCGTGATATTTATATTCGTGAAGGATGTTATACTTGTCACTCACAAATGGTTCGTCCTTTTAGAAGTGAGACAGCTCGTTATGGTGAGTATTCTAAAGCAGGAGAATCAGTTTACGATCATCCATTCCAATGGGGTTCTAAACGTACTGGTCCAGATTTAGCACGTTTAGGTGGTAAATATCCTGATAGCTGGCATTATAACCATATGATGGACCCTACTTCAATGTCGCCTGGTTCTATTATGCCTCAGTACCCTTGGTTATTAGAAGATCAATTAGATGCTAATACTACAATGGCAAAAATTAAAGCAATGAAACGTTTAGGTGTTCCTTATCCAGAAGGCTACGAGAACCAAGCTTTAAAAGATATGGAAGCTCAAGCAAAAGAAATCACTGCTAATTTGAAAAAAGATGGTATTGAAACATTGCCAGATAGGGAGATTGTAGCTTTAATTTCATACTTACAACGTTTAGGTAAAGATATCAAAGCAGAAGGGTTAAAAGCACAAAAATAAACATAACATTAAAAAATATTAGATATGAAATTTAAAAATTATTTGGAAAGCATCACCGGAATAGGGATTTATCCACTCATCTCATTAATGATATTTGTTGTGTTTTTTGCACTTGTTTCATTTTATGTATGGAAAGGAAATAAAAAACACTTTGAAGAATTAAGTAATTTACCAATAAACGATAACAATTAATCTATTCTTATGAACAATTTCAATAAAATAAAATCACTTGCCGTAGCAATGTTAATTCCGGCTGTGGGTTTTTGTCAGGAACAAACAACCAAAGGAAGTTCATCTTATTTTACAAATGTATTGTTTTTGACTTTGTTAGTTACAATCATTGTATTAGCGGTTGTTATAGTAGCGTTTAGTAGCGTATTTAAAAATATTGCTGATAGTGATTATTTAACAAACAAATACGGGAATAAAAAAGATGATAATTCATCAACTATGAGAAACATGACTACCGTTCTTTTATTGTTATCTTCATTTGCTATGATGTCGCAAGAAAAAGCAGCAGCTGTAGTAAAAGTTGATGATGGAAGAATAGG
>JBBIUW010000612.1:0-1938 GCA_037440045.1 Sphingobacteriaceae bacterium | reverse complement strand
ATTTTTCATTTTCAAAATTTCAAAATTATCCAATGATAACAAATATAATTAAAGAGATATATTTAAGATATAATAATATTATTTTTTTTCCATTTGATTTAATTATGATTTTGAAAAATTTAGAAAATACTGCTACTACTTAAGCGATGATTACATCATTAATCATAATGGTTATGAGTTATATGCTCGTGTAATGGACTGCTACTATAGATGGAAAGAGGAAAAAAGATAGCTTAAATTATTTTTTCTATTGCTTTTGGAAAAAACTCAAATTCTAATTTTCTGATTTTTGCTGATAGCGTTTCTGGAGTGTCATTTTCATCAATTTCACATTTAGCTTGTAATATTACCTCTCCTTTGTCGTACTCCTCATTAACATAATGAATAGTTATTCCGCTTTCAGTTTCTTTATTTTCAATAACAGCCTTATGCACATTCATTCCATACATCCCTTTTCCTCCATATTTAGGAAGCAAAGAAGGATGAATATTTATAATTTGATTTGGAAATGCTTTGATAAAAGCTTCAGGTATTTTTAAAAGAAATCCAGCTAAAACAATAATATCAATTTGTTCAGTTTTTAAAAACTCAATAATCTTATCTGTATACTCATACAATGCAGCTTTACTGATAATCTGAACGTTCTTCTTATACTTCTCTGCTCTTTCAATCACACCAGCTGTATCAGAATTAGTAATCACTAATTTAAACTTTACTCTTTTATCATTATTAAAATAATTGAAAAGATTTTCTGCATTGGTTCCTTCTCCCGAAGCAAATATGGCAACATTTTTCATCCTTGTAATATATTGTTTTTTCGGTAGTCGTGGTTTATAATTAATTATTGAATTATTTTTCAAAACAAATTATTATAGTGCTGCGAAAATACACTTTTTATAAAAACAAAAAAGCTCTACTAATTACTTAGTAGAGCTTTTCATATAATTAATAATTATTGACCATTGGTGCTTTGCCTAATAACAGTAACATGACCAACATAAGGATGTTTATTGCCTTGTAAATCTGTCACCATTAATTTATAAATATAAACGCCTTGAGGTGCTGGTTTGGTGCTTCCTTTTATTGAACCATCCCAACCAACTCTGAAATTATTACTTGAATACACATTTTCACCCCATCTATCAAATATATCCATTCTGTAATTATCCTCATCAATACCTACTCCCATTGGCTGGAAAATATCGTTTTTAGAGTTGCCATCAGGTGTAAATGCATTTGGAATATATAACGCAAAATCAGGAGCAATTTCAACCACTACATGAGCTGTGTCTTTACAACCAAACGTGTTTGTTGCAATTAAATAAACATCAAATGTACCAGCAACGTTATAATAATGAGTTGGGTTAATAACCATTGAACTATTTGAACCATTTGTTGCTGTAGGGTCTCCAAAATCCCAATAGTAACCTGCCGCTCCCTGCGAAGTATTTGTAAAATCAATTTCTGGATCTAAAATACTTGTTGATTGTGGAGTAGCATAAAATGATGCTATTGGTTGTTTATGAATTACTATGTAATCTGTTTTCACCAATGTATTTGAACAACCCGTTACGGTATTAGTAATATTTACAGTTACATCTAACGAATCTGCAGTTGAATAATTATAACATATAGGGCTTCCTGTGCCCATAACATCTTTATGGTCATTTATCCATTCATATGTATAATTACCTGCTGAGCCTGGTGTTGCCGTGAAACAAATTAATGCTGGAGCACAAGCCTCAAGTGTATTTGCGGTAAATGTAACTGTAGGTAATGGGTTAGCAACAACTGTAAACACAGCTGTTGAACTAGGAATTGTACAACCATCGCTCACTGTTACACTCACTGTGTTAGTTGTTTGAACCGATGGTGCGTTACCAACTACCATTGTTGAGTTTGTGTTAGCTGCTGAAGGATTCCAAACATAAGTATAAG
>JBBIUW010000611.1:0-1945 GCA_037440045.1 Sphingobacteriaceae bacterium | reverse complement strand
GGGATTGGTCTTATGGCGGTTCTTTTGGATTAAGAGCGTTTATTCATTGTTTTGCTGTATTAATAATACCTTTTGCTTATTTTGTAGAATGGGTTTTAAATTTGTATCAAAAGTCTACAATCAAAAATATTATGACGTATGTGTTTTTTTTATGTGCATTGTTTTTTTGTTTTTTAAATGTATTTCAATCAAATTTATATAAACATCGTATTATCCATTGGGATGGTATGACTAAAGAAGCATATTGGTTTACGTTTTTGAAAAAACACTATTCTCCAGAAGATTTAACCTATTTAAAAACACTCATAAAAGAACCTAACTATGAAGCAAGACGGAAAGGAGAAAGAGATGAGTAAAATTTTTAAAGTTGCAGTTATTATCCCATGTCATAATGAAGAGGCTACTATTTTGAATTTAATCACAGAGATTAAAAACACAAATTTTTCTTCAAATTTTATGATAGAGCCTATTGTGATTAACGATGCTTCAACAGATCAAACTAAAAAAATTCTTTTAAATCATCGTATTAGATTTGTTGATTTATCAGTCAATCTTGGCATTGGTGGCGCCGTTCAATCTGGGTTTAAATATGCCTATAGAAATGGGTATGATATTGCTGTTCAAATGGACGGTGATGGGCAACATCCTCCTGCCGAATTAGAAAAAATATTGTTACCACTTTATAATGATGAAGTGGATGTAGTAATTGGATCTCGTTATATTACAAATGAAGGTTTTCAGTCTTCAGGTCTGAGAAGATTTGGGATTAATTATTTTAAATGGCTTAATAAAAGTTTAGTAGGAATAACAATCAATGATAGTACTTCTGGATACAGAGCATTAAATAAAAAAGCATTGGAAATTGTTTCGCAGTATTATCCGGATGAATATCCAGAACCAGAATCGGTTATTTTATTTTCTTTGAATCGTTTAAAGATAAATGAAGTTCCAGTTATTATGAGAGAGCGTTTAGGCGGTAAATCCTCCATTAGAACATATAAAACAATTTACTATATGTTTAAAGTTACTTTAGGTATAATCTTTTTGTATATTCGTTTAAAATTTAATGGAAAACGTCATATCATATAGATTGCAAATTATCGCTATTACAGTAGCTTTAATTTTTATGTTTTTTATTTTTAGATTAATCGCTAAAGGTAAATTACGTGAAGAATATTCTTTTATATGGATTATATGTACTGCGTTGCTTTTACTGTTTTCTGTTTGGAGAAATGGTTTAGATGTAATTGCAGGTATTTTAGGAATTTATTATGCACCATCTATTATATTTTTAGCAGCTATTTTTGCCATTGTTATTTTTTTAGTGCATTTATCTGTTGTATCCTCAAGACAACATAAACAAATTAAAGATTTAACTCAAGAAATGGCTCTTTTGAAAGAAAAGTTAGAATCAGAAAAAGAAAAAAAGTAAAATCAGTAATGATTTTTATTGTGATATTTAATATGTAGGTTTGTTTTATGATATTGTCAATTGTTATACCTGCCTACAATGAAGGCAAAACTATTCATTTAATACTTAATAAAGTTAAGGCTGTTAAGCTGCCTGATGGTGTAGAAAAAGAGGTAATCATTGTTAATGATTTTTCGAAAGATAATACTGAGGAAGCGATTCTTAATTATAAATCGGCTAATGCTGATTTTAATATTCAATATTACAAGCACGAATTTAACAAAGGAAAAGGAGCGGCTCTTCATACTGGTATAAAGGAAGCTAAAGGAGATTATATTATTATTCAAGATGCAGATTTAGAATATGACCCAGAAGAATACAATATTTTACTAAAACCTATTTTATTGGGCATGGCAGATGTTGTTTATGGCAGTAGATTTATTGGTGGTAAACCGCATCGTATATTATTTTTCTGGCATTCAATAGGTAACAAGTGGCTAACATTGCTGTCAAATATGTTTACCAATTTTAACT
>JBBIUW010000610.1:0-1952 GCA_037440045.1 Sphingobacteriaceae bacterium | reverse complement strand
AAGACAGTTTAATTTCATTGAAATATACCGAATGTAAAAATTGTGATGGAATACGGGTTTATTTAAGGAAATAAAATAGTTTCCGGGAACTATCCTTTCTTCCGTTTAAACAATTGAAACTTATAATTCGGTGAGGTGAAGATAAGATCAAACTTTGATTCAATTTGTTTGCTGGCATTTAGTGTACAGGAATCTTTTTTCGTGTCATTATAAAACCACCTGCTGACATAATCAATCTTATTTCCTGTTGACTTCTCATATTTTTCAATATCAATACAAGGATTCATTTCGCCAATATTACCGAGCAATTTATACGGATTTTGCCCTGCTTTCCATTTTAATGGAAAATGCGGTTTTGTTGCTTCATAATTATCCAGAACAATAATAAATTTATGTGCTCCCAGGTAATTGGAAAAGTCGCTTTCCAACCAATTATCCGAATAATTCAGGGGTAACAGTATTTTTCCTTTTTCGATGCGTGTTTCTGCCAACAATAACTCTTCCACCTCAGCACTCAATTTTTTTGTCTGCTGAAAGTGGTATGCCAGGGAACACAAACTGGTAACCAAAACAATACAAACGGAAATCACCAGCTGTTTTACAGTTTTTACAGAACAAGCCAATCCAATGACCACCAGCAAATAAAAAAACAAGGCAAAACGAATCGAAATAAATCCTCCCGATACCATCCAATCTGGTAAAATAAAATACAAACAAAGTACAATACTGGCCGAAATCAGCCAGGTAAAGTTTCTTGCTGGCTTATTGACTTCCTTATTTTTATGGCCTTTGAAAATAATCAATGTACCCAATAAGCATAATGAAAATAATACTGCATAAGCGAAATATCGTTCTTTTTCGTAATTCAAAGTGATTATTGGATAGAGCTGGATCAGGTCAAGGAACAGCTTCCCTTTTGAAAAATACCGTGGAGGTTCATATCCGATATTGGAGAAAATAAAAAATAAAGAAAAAATAATTCCAGGTAGGCTTGCTAATAGTAGTATCAAATATTTTTTTGAGAGAAGTTGAAACTTTTTCTCAGTTATCATTTGATTTATTTCAATGCTTAAAATCATTATGCCCAATAACAGGAAATTGAATAAATGAGTTAGATACAATGCTGTAACGAGCAAGGTAAACTGAATAATCTTTTTTCTGTAAAACATTTCCTTGTTTTCGATCCAAAAAATAATGCAGTAAAATAAAATTGGAATGCCAACGCAAAAATTATAAAAACCAATACATAATGGAAAAGAATAAATAAATGGAAAAATCAGATAGGAAGAAAGCGTAGATTTTTCTGAATCATCTGTTAAAGAAATAATTAAATACCTGAATGAATAGGGCAATGCAATGATATAAAAAACAATTATTGATTTTTCTACCAGAAACGTTTTAAAAGCAAAGGAGCAGATTGCAAACCAAATATGACTGATCCAGTTTGTCTGGTTACTTAAGTTCAGATCAAAAAAACGAAGTATCTCCGAATGCCCGTGAAACCACAACTGATTCAATAAATTGGCATTGTATAAATGTGCCGGGCCATCCAGCGTAGGGAAATACCTGATTCCAATTACAGGCAGCAGAAAAATAAAAACAAACGAAAAAAATACATACTTCTCATACTTCCAGAATTTTTCTATTAATTGCATTGCTCGTTTTTATTATTCTGACTTTATTTTAACCAATTTATTTTCTGTTACAGGATAGGTTTTAATTACTTCTATCGGATTTTTCTGCAAATTTATAAAGTCCTTGGTTGAAATGTATAAGTAATCTGCATCCACTTTATTGTTTGCATTGCCATCGTTTATAATCAGCCAATTAATTTTTTGCGTTTCACAATAATAATTGATGCTTTGGAATAACCAGGCATTGCCCCCCAAAAGTACTTTTTTATCTCTAAACTGCTCCTGATAAATTTTTGAAAGATCGAAAAGCATTTCTTT
>JBBIUW010000609.1:0-1957 GCA_037440045.1 Sphingobacteriaceae bacterium | reverse complement strand
AGTTTCCCTACCGAACCAAAAAAAATGGCCTTGAATGCTGATAAGACAACATAGATAGAAATTTTACGGTGTAGTAATGCAATTCCATTTAGACAAATAAATTTTGTTAGAAATTTCGACAAAAAAAGGATATTTCGCGTTCGGTAAAAATAAAATAAATTTCGTAAACCATAATAAGTTTTCGGTCCAAAATATCCTCCAACTTTCAACAAGGTTGTAGATGTATTCGATATTGTTTTGTGAATAACAATACTATTACTTATGTAATAGTTTTCAAAGTCTGAAAATCGTGTCGTATATTCTAAATCATCAAACCACACAAAGAATTCTTTATTTGGAAATCCAACAGAGGTTATGGCATCGCGATGAAGAAGGCAACTGACAAACGAGCTAGCATCAATTTTATGAATACCCTTTTCGAATCTTTCACGACCTATAAAATTCCATTGTTTTCTATTAAAAAAATAGCCTGGTAAATTCATAACATGTGGAGATTTATCGATCCACAATACCTTACTAGCAAGGAAACCGATTGCGCCGTGGTTATTTGTACTTATAAAATTAATGATGTTGTAAAAATTCCTTCTGGCGAAATTCTTTTACCAACAGACTCTAAAGGATTATTGGTATTAAAAGATAATCAAGTGTTTTCGTTAAATGCCTCAAATGGTTTAGTATCAAGTAATGCGAAGGGCGTGTATTATGACGGAATATATATTTGGATTTTTACAAACAAAGGAATAGAAAGAGTTTTATTAAAAGATAATACAATTACATTTAATCGTTTGTTCGACACTAACTATGGTCTTTTTATAAACGAAATGTTTGGTTTTTGTCAG
Source organism: Sphingobacteriaceae bacterium (assembly GCA_037440045.1). GTDB lineage: Bacteria > Bacteroidota > Bacteroidia > B-17B0 > Aurantibacillaceae > UBA4416. The sequence goes on along the minus strand of JBBIUW010000609.1, from coordinate 1,118 downwards.
CAAAACCAATTCGGTGGACCACAAATTATTACGACAACTGTGTTTAATTATCACCCAGAAAACGAATGTAAGAGCGGAGACAAATTAATTTTAAACATCACAAAGCTTTTTATAAACGATAAAGAAATTGAGCTGAATAATAACATTGAATTATCTGCTTCCGATAAATTAAGTATTAATTATAAATTCATTAATTGGGGTCACGAAAATGAGTACACGCATTTTGCCGAATTGAATGTAGAAAATAGCGATACCGTTAGTTTTATAATAGGAGATGCTGGAGACGTTAATTTAACAGAATTAACGCCTGGCGATTATACGTTTAGAGTTTTAGTAAAAAAGCCACATGGAAGTTTTTATTCGACCCCAGTAAAATTTACGATAAAACCTTATTGGTATAATGCATGGTGGTTTCGTTTGTTATTAGCAGGCTCATTAATTTTGATTTTTATGTATTTATATAAACGTAAACAAACTCAAAACCAGAGATTGGAAGAAAAAGTAAACAAACAAACGGAATTTTTAAGACAAGAAAAAATTGAGTTGGAGGAAAAAAATGATATTATCCAAACTCAGAATAAAGAAAAAGATGCTTTAATACAAGAGGTGCACCATCGTGTAAAAAACAATTTACAGCTCATTACTGCTATGTTAAAAATGCAGTTGAATAGTATAGATGATGAGAGCAAGAAGGGTTATTTAAAAGAAGCATCCAGGCGTATAAGCGCCATGTCGTTGGTACACGAAATGTTATATAACAAAGACACATCAGAATATATTTTATTAAAAGCATATTTAATTGAGCTTACCGAAAAATTAAAAGAATTAGTGTCTGATAAATCAAAACCAGTAGTTTTTGATTTACAACTAAACTCAGATGTAAAATTTAATACCACACACAGTGTTGCTATAGGAATGATAACATCTGAAATTATCAGTAATGCTATTAAATATGCTTTTAATGATACTTTAAAACCAAAAATTAGCATAATTTTAAATATTGACTTTTCAGCAAACAGAATTATATATACCATAAAAGATAATGGATGCGGATTAAATTCAGCAACTAAAAAAGAAGGATTGGGCATCCGTTTAATTGATATTTTTGCCAGACAAAT
>JBBIUW010000608.1:0-1967 GCA_037440045.1 Sphingobacteriaceae bacterium | reverse complement strand
GTTGATGGTAATATCTTGAGGTTTCATAAAGGAGCTTTCTTATTAGCCGAAAAATTGCAATTAGACGTTATTCCTTTATTGCTTCATGGAGCAGGTGATGTGGCAACTAAAGGTGATTTTCATTTTAAGGATGGAGAGTTAACTGTTAAATTATTTAATAGAATTTCGCCAACAGATACTTCTTATGGAGTAACTTATCAAGAACGTACGAAGGCTATTTGTAACTACATGCGCCGCGAATATGATAAGTTAAGAGAAGAAAAAGAACCAGTAAAATATTACAGAGCTCGATTAATAAGAAACTATATTTTTAAAGGACCGGTTTTAGAATGGTATTGTAGAGTAAAAACAGCTTTAGAAAACAATTATGAGTTATTTGAAAAATTAATGCCTAAAACAGGAAAGATTGTTGATGTGGGGTGTGGATATGGGTTTTTACCTTACATGTTAATGTTTAAAAGCAGGCAGCGTGAAATCTTAGGTGTTGATTATGATGAAGAAAAAATTGCTATTGCAGATAATTGTGTAGATAAATCGGCTAAATTATCTTTTGCAGTGGGCGATGTAACGGTGTTTGATTTCCCTCAAGCAGATGGGTTTATTATTAGTGATGTGTTGCATTACCTTAAAGAAGAACAACAAGTACAGGTGATAGAAAATTGTATTTCAAAGTTAAACAAAGGTGGTGTATTAGTAATTAGAGACGCCGACAAAGACATTGAAACTCGCCAAAAAGGAACTTGGTACACCGAGTTTATGAGTACTAAAGTATTTGGTTTTAATAAAACCAAAACAGATGGTTTGCACTTTGTTAGTGGTACTTTAATAAAGGATACTATTGCTAAATATCCTCATTTAACATTAGAGGTATTAGATACAACTAAATTAACTTCTAATATCATTTATGTTGCTAAGCATAATGGTTAATAAAGTGTGGTTTCTTAAATAAAACCTATCTTTGCGCAAAATTAAATCATGAGAAAAATTATTGAATATAGAAAGCTTTTAGGAGTTGATAAAGATGTTACGTTGAGTGAATTAAAAAGCGTATATCGTAATTTTATGAAAGAAAATCATCCTGATAAAATTCAGGATAATGAAATGTTAAAGGCGGAAGTAGAGGAAAAGAGTAAGCAAATTATTGAAGCGTATCATTTTTTGGTAAGTATTGCATTGGAAACTAAACAAGCAACATTAGAAGAATATAATAATACAACAGCCAATGTAGCCATTGCGGATTTTAATTATCAAGGCAAACGTTTACGCATTGATTTTCAGGATGGTAGTGCTTATGAGTACTTTTCTGTACCAGAAAATACTTATATCAAATTAGTTAATGCCGATTCTCCCGCACGTTTTGCTCGCAGGCATATTTATACTTCTTTTTTATATCGTAAGGTGAGCAATACAAGTTTAGCATTGTAACTTTTTGTTGTTTAATACTTATACTTAAAATTTTATAATGAATAAGGTATTGTTTCATATACTATTGTTCTTAATCTCGATTACTGTTTCGTTTTCTCAAACGAAAAACAACCTCATTAAAATTGTAGCAGATGATAGAGCGGAGGGAGATCAATTTGGTTGGTCTACAAGTATTTTTAAGGATTATTGTGTTGTTGGAACTCCAGAAAAAAAAGCTAAATCTCCTGTTGGAAATAGATTGTGGCAAGAAGGAGGATCAGCATATATTTTTCAAAAAAACACAAAAGGTAATTGGATACAAACTCAATTGTTATTGCCAGATAAACCTAAAGAATCTGATTACTTTGGAACTTCTGTTAGCATGTATGATGATTTTTTGGCTGTAGGATGTAATGGTGATGATACTATTAATCATAACTCTGATTTCCTAAATAGAATGGGGGCTGTTTATATTTATAAATTAGATAAGTTTGACAAATGGAAAAAAACGCAAAAAATAGTTTTGGCTGACAGAACTAATGCAGATAATTTTGGTGATGAAG
>JBBIUW010000607.1:0-1986 GCA_037440045.1 Sphingobacteriaceae bacterium | reverse complement strand
AGTTCAATATTTGTGGGCTGGGCAAGTAATTGTATTGTAACCAGAGGCTTACAAGATATATCTGTTCCATCTGGAGTATATGCCGATGTTGGTGATAGTTCTTTTGCTTTAGGTATGGCTGGTGCTAACGGAGTAGTGAGTTTGGGAGACGGGGGGAATGCTATAGTTACCTTTAATTTACCAATTATAAATTTACCAGGACCAGATTTTGCTGTTTTTGAAAATAGCTTTGATGGTAATTTTTTAGAATTAGCTTTTGTAGAAGTGAGTAGTGATGGGGTTAATTATTTTAGGTTTCCTTCAACCAGTTTAACCGATACAACCTTTCAAACATGGAGTTTTGGATTAACAGATGCTACTAAAATTAATAATCTAGCAGGAAAATATAAAGCTGAGTATGGTACTCCGTTTGATTTGAGTGAAATAGCAGATCATATTTTGTTAGATAAAACTGCTATTACACATGTAAAAATAATAGATGTAGTTGGTTGTATTCAAAATCAATATTGTACAAGAGATGCATTTAATAACAAAATAAATGATCCATGGCCAACAGCCTTTGGTAGTGGGGGATTTGATTTAGATGCTGTAGGGGTTATTCATCAACAAAATGTTGCAGTTAAAGAATTTAATGATAAAAATGTTACAGTGTATCCTAATCCTACAGAAGATATGCTCAATATTATTTTACCTAATGAGCTGTATTCAATAACAGTTTTAAATAGTATTGGAGATGTAATGATGAAATCAAATAATCATTTTAATTCATCGTCATTGATTGTGAAAGAATTAAATGCGGGCATTTATACTTTAATAATTACTGTTAACGGTTTACAAAAACAATTGTTGTTTGTGAAGTCTTGATGGATTTATGAAAACCAAGATTTAAAGGTGTCGTAAAAAAACAGGAAAATAAAATACAAAACAATACACCAAAACACGGATGAAAGTCCTAAATACAAAATAACTTTTTTCTTATCCTTGTAAAAACGCTCTGCTAAAAAGGCGCCAATAGGTATAGATAAAAAAATAGGAGTAAGAATTGCAATTCCTAATAAACCGAAACGATGTTTTATTCTTATAACTCTTCGGTTAAATTTTGTAAATACTTTTTTTGGATGTTTGGATGCAAACCATTTGTCTTTAAAACGATCCCACCATTTTAAAATACCTGCAAATAAATATGTAAACACAACTGTTCCAAATACAGCTCCAGTGCAGCTACTTGTTATAGCCATTAAGTAGTTCGATTTGTATAAAGCTATAACAGTTGGAATCCCAATTTTAGATAATGAAATGGTACAAGCTAATGCCGCTGTAATAAATGTCCAAATGTCAGAGCTATCCATTGTTTTTTAATAAACAAATTAGGATTTATATTTTTTCTCCAAAGGCTAAATCACCAGCATCACCTAATCCAGGAACGATATATGAATGAGCAGTTAGTTCTTCATCAATAGCACCACACCAAATTGTAAAATTTTTAGTTGGTAAATTAGCTTTCACATAATCAACACCTTCTTTACTACTAATTGCAGAAATAATATGAACATGTTTTGGAGTACCTTTTGCTAAAATTGCTTTGTATGCTAAAACAATAGAAGAACCTGTAGCAATCATTGGATCGCAAAGAATTAACACTTTATTGTCAAGGCTAGGACTAGAAACATATTCAACATGGATATCAAATGAATTGTCTTTATGATGTCTTCTGTAAGCAGATATAAAAGCATTTTCAGCGTTGTCAAAATAGTTTAATACACCTAAATGCATAGGTAATCCAGCTCTTAAAATAGTAGCAATTAATGGTTGAGATACTAAATGACTAGTATTTGCAATGCCAAGAGGAGTAGTTGTTTCTTTAGTTTTATAATCTAATGTTTTAGAAATTTCATAACTCATAATTTCACCCATACGTTCTAAATTTCTGCGAAAACGCATGCTATCTTTTTGAATGGTTACATCACGTAACTCGGCAACAAATTG